>NZ_JAMYPC010000007.1:0-284801 GCF_040320155.1 Mesorhizobium sp. M0771
TAACCTGAAGGTCACAGGTTCAAATCCTGTCCCCGCAACCAACAAAAAAAGCCCGCTTCACGCGGGCTTTTTGCGTTCGGACCGTGATCGATGGCCGCGACCGGATATTCAACGATCGAGGAGGGCAGCAAGGCTGGCGTGCTCGACTTTATTGACAGGTCCGCGAACCGGGGGGTGATGCCGCCTCGGCGCATTTCGGCGAGAGCTACACGTCGAGCATTGGGAGTTCGCCAGCCCGTCATGGCAAGCGATCTGCACGACAACAGCATGATTCGAGCGGCGGAGAGATCGTCGTACGAAGGCGCGAACCGTTGATTTAAACAACCCGCGCCTTGCCGAAGCTTTTCGTCGCGGGCCGCGTCAGCCAGCTCGCCGCAATGACGCCTGGAAGACCAGCGAGGTCCAGCTGTTGCTCGAGGCGAGATGGCAATAGAGCAGCGCAAGCGCGCCGGATTTCCTGAGATCGAGAAACGCCTCGTCGCTCAATTTGTTGAAGGCCGGCTCGTCGATCACCTGAAAGTCGGTGAGGTTGAGGGTCTCGCCGCCCTCCAGCGTCACCTTGCTCTGCCGCGGCGCGAACAGGCCGTGCGCGTCGATCTTGTCGATCATGGCGCGAGTCGCATTGAAGTCGGTCTGGAACTGGCTGCAGAAGGCGAGCGCCTGCTTCGAGGCCTCGGCCGGCTCGTTGCCGTCGAAGAAGGGCGCGGTCTCGTCGCCGCCCTTGGACGAAGGCGTCTGCTCGACGACGCGTTCGCTGGCGCGGTCGATGCACAACGTCAGGCGGCCGGTCGTTTTCGATTCATCGGCCAGGATGAAGGGGTACCGGCGGACATAGGCGGGAATGTAATGCGGCTCCGCCCATTTGCCGTCGGCGCCGACGAACAGGTTCTGGTCCTGGCGCAGGCCGGTGATGATGACAGGCGCCTTGGCGTCGCCAATGAAAACGATCGGATAGGAGCGCATCGCCGCCGGCATTTCCGATGCGACGACGGGGATGGCGTGCGCGGTGCGGGCAAAGGAGAAATCGGCCCGCGCCGTAAGGCCGAGTGAGCCGTGCCGCAGCGGATTGAGCGCCTCGGGTTTTTTGTAGAACAGCGGCAGCGCGTTGGTCGCGGTGCTTCCGGCCGGGGCCGTGTCTGTTTTCGCGTCAGTCATCCCTAGTGTTCTCCTCTTATACCATTCCGGTTTAGGCCAGTGGCTGCCGGTGCGCAACGCGTTGACGGCTGCTTCACCCTACGTGGCCAAGATAAATCTATCTGTTTGTTTGATCGTGCTCTTTTGTACTTCTGGAGATCGAGCTCTATAGACAGCACGCCATGAAGCGGCGAGATTGGCTGACGGGATAGACATCTCAAGAGAGCCGTCTGAAAGACAGACGAACCAGGGCAGGCGCATGGCATCGCTTTCGGATTTCGAGCAGGGGCAGAGCTTTTCCGTCGAAGCCGGCGGTCAGACGCTCACGATGGAACTGAGCGCGGTGCAGCCCATTGCCAACAGCCCGCGCGACGGCGGTGGCTTCACGCTGCTGTTCAGGGGGCCGCGCGACGCGGCGCTGCCGCAGGCTATCTATCGGTTCAACGGCAAAAGCGGCGCCCATGAGATCTTCATCGTGCCGATCGCTGCCGATGAGGCAGGGCGGCTTTACGAGGCGGTATTCAACTGATTTTTTTCGACCGGATCGGCCACGGGGACGCTCCGGCCATCAGGGCGATTTGGCAGCGCGGCGGCTCGACATATGATCGACTATATCGAGATTGCGGACGTATTTGACGGAGCGGCGTGTAGCGCACTGTGCGCGGAAATTCGGGCGGCCCTGGGCCGTCCGGCCGGCCTGCTGGGGCGTGCCGACCAGAAGATGGCATGGCCGGAGATCCGAAAGACCGTGCGCGCCGATGTTTCGCAGGCCACTGAAGAGCGAGTGAGTGCCCTGTTGGCGCAGCAGAAGGCGGCTCTGGAGCGGCATTTCGGGCTGCTGCTCGGCCAGGTCGAGAAACCTCAGTTCCTTCACTATCGGCAAGGCGATTTCTTTGTGCCGCACCAGGATGGCAACACGCCGCTCATTCACGACGAGTCGCGGTTCCGAAAGATCTCGGTGGTGATCTTTCTCAACCGTCAATCGGACAACCCTTCGCCAGAAAGCTATGCAGGCGGCTCGCTGGTCCTGCATGGGCCTTACAGCGGCCCGGACCTGCGCATTGCCATGCCGGCATTGCCGGGCTCTCTCGTCGCCTTTCGCTCGGAAACGACGCATGAAGTCACCCCGGTCACGTGCAACGAACGTTTCACCATCGTCTCCTGGTATCGCGGCACGTGACGACCGGCACGGCCCTTACGGCGAACGGATCATCAGGTCGTAGACGCCCTTGTCCTCGGCAACGGTGAAGCCGAGGCGTTTGTAGAGCCGCCGCGCTGGATTGTTCTTCTCGACATGGATCCAGACCGACTTGCCGACGGCGGCGGCCTCATCGATGAGATCGGCGAGCAACGCACCGCCAGACCCCTTGCCGCGATGCGCCGGCAGGAAGGCGATATCTATGATGCAATGCTCGCTCGCCGAGCGCTCGATATACAGGCGACCGATATCTTGCCTTCCCTGCTCGATCACCAGCCAGTCGGCGTTGGGATAGTATTTCTGGTAATGCGCGTGCTGCGCTTGAAACTGCATGTCGAGGAACGCCGTTTTCTGCGCGTCGCTCCACGGCGTGACGGCAAGTTCTTCGGCGCGGGTCGAGGCGTAGAGCGCCGACAGGAACGGCAGATCGGCGTCCGCCATCGGGCGGAACGTCAGATCAATCCGCGCCGCGCGCACCCAGCAAAATATAACAGGCCCGTTGTCCACAATCGGAAGCTGGATCATGGAGTGGCGCTTACGGACGCGCCGGATAAACGCCTTGCATGGCAATGATGAACGTCATCGCCAGATAGGGAGGCAGGTTGTTGTGAGGCAACGTACTGCCCGTTATGCTCAGTGCCTGGGGGTCCATCTGGACCAGATTTTGCGAAGTGTTGTTCTGATAAAGCGTTCCGCCCCCCGACTTCCCCAGAACAACCGCATCGGTAAGAGTTCCCTGGGCGCCACTCTCGGTGGATATCGCGACAAAATGATCATGTTGCGGCATTTCCGTTTGCAGAAGGGTGACGGACGTTTCGCCACCCGTCTCGCCGAGAAACCGCTCCGACAAGCCATTGCCCTGTCCTTGCCCCATGGGCGCGGAGCCAGCCATATTCGGCAACGCGAAGGTCGACTTGCCGTCGCCGCCGTAAACTGTGCCCAGCAGCGAAAACAGCGCCGTATTCTGCGAGATTGGCAGGAGCTGGCCATCGCAGGTCGCCCACCCCGTCGGGGCGAAATCTCCGGCAAAAATTCGAATTTCGGCGACGAACGGATTGGTCATGGCAAGTCTCTAGCTTTGCTGGGGGAAGATGCCAAATAGCGAGATGATGAAACTGACGGCGAGGAACGGCACCATATTGTCGTGAGGCTGGCTGCCGCCGGCCGGCGAAATGGCTCCGGCGGCCATGTTGCCATCAGGTGCGATACCCACATAGGGCGTCAGCAGGCTCGATGTCGCCAGGACACCGCCGGACGGACCCGGATTTTTGGCGATATTCGACGAACCGGTCCAGGTATGGGAATGGTTCGGCATTTGTTGGGTTGAAACAGTGACGGATTCGACCCCGCCCAGTTCTCCGATGATATAGGTCTGGCTGACCAGCGGGCCCTTGCCAGCATGGACGGGGATGCGGGATGCGAGGTTGGGCAGGGCGAATGTTTCCTCCCCGTCGCCGCCATAAGTCGTACCGATCAGATTGAACAAAGTTTCGTTCTCGGAGATCGGCATCAACTGGCCTTGGCAGAACGCCCAGCCATTCGGAGGGAAATTGCCACCGAACATCCTGATCTCGCCGACAAAAGGTTGGCTCATCGAAGCGTCCTCTTAATTTCGCGACGGGAATATGCCTTGCAGGGCAATGATGAAATTCAAGACGAGATAGGGCGATCTGTTCTCATGCGGCTGGCCGCCACCGACGAAAGTGATGTTTTCCTTCGCCATAGCCACCGCGCTGCCAGGCGGCTGATAGATCGGGCTGGCGTTCGCCCCCAACAGCGCGCCGGATGGATTGTTGACGTTGCCGGCAGTGTTCGATGCGTTGACGAAATGGTTGTGTGTCGGCATTTCGCCGAGCGTGAGCGTGTGAAACTCTTCGCCGCCCTGGCCGCCGACAATTGCACCGATAGGGCCGCCCGTATGAACCGGCGCACGTCCCCTCATATCCGGAAGGGCAAAATTTGTCTGGCCGTTGCCGCCGTACCTGGTGCCAAGAAGTGAGAACAATGGCTGGTTCTGGTTAAGCGGCAACAACTGGCCGTTACAAAATGCCCAGCCGCGCGGTGCATAGTTCCAGGAAATGATCTTGACTTCACCTAAATAAGGCTCACTCATCCCCGTCCCCTCCGTTGGCCGCTTACTGTCTGAATTCTTGTATTATGCCTAAGTAAGACAACAAGTCGATATCAGATTCATAAAATATATTTCCTAGGACGAATCCAAGGTTGCTGACTACGGTGTCGCGGCAGGCAGCAGTGGCAGCGGCTGGTTGAAGAACGTCCGGGTGTCCGTCAGCGCCGTTGCCCCGCCATTGATGGTTTCGATACCGGCCTCGCTCGCCTGCGGTACGTTGATCGTGCCGTCGGCGCCGCCGAGGCCGTCCGCGAGGAAGCGGATGGCATTGGCGTTGTTGACGTTGGTGATGGTGTTGGCATGAACGTCGGCATTGATGATAGCGCCGGCAAATGTGGCGGTGACCGTGATGCCGCGGCTGTCGGCATTGTCGCGAATGGTGTTGTTGGTGACCGTCGCGTGCACGGTGCCCGGCTGCACGAGCTGCGTGATCGAGACGCTGTCGCCACCGCTTATGCCGTTGACGCCGATGCTCTGGATAATGTTGTTGTCGATCAGCACCTTGGCGACGCCGAGGCTTTCATGCCCAACCCTGATGCCGTTGCCGGTTCGCGATCCCGAGGTTGCTACGCCTTGCGTACCGATGACGTTGTTGGCGATTGTGCCGTCAAGCGTCCGTGCGAGGTCGCCGCTGCTGAACACGTTGATGGCCGTCGAGTCGCTGTTGGTGACGGTGTTGTTCCGGACGGTGAAATTCAGATTGCCGCCCGTGCCGGCGCCGGAATTGCTGCTCTGGGTGAGGTTGATGCCGTTGTTCAGATTGTTGAATAGATTTCCCGTGGTCTCGCCGATGTGAGCGTTGACGGTGCCGTCATTGGCAATGACGAACAGACCGGTTCCAGGGATGACTCCCGGTCCGGGATAGGCGTTGTTGCCGGTGAAGGTTGCGCCGTCGACGGTCAGCGTCATCGTCGGCGCGCCGGCGACACCGGCGCCGTCCGCCTCGAAGATGAAGTCGCTGCCGGCATTGTTTGAGGCGCCGTTGTTCGAGAACGTGCCGCCGCTCACCACCAGGTTCGCCAACGTGCCGCCGGAATTGATGACCTGCACGTTATGGGTGAATGAGTTGGAGACCGTGAGGTTGGTGAACGTGGTGACGTGCGAGGCGTTGCCGGTAAGTTCGTTGAACAGGATTCCGGACTCGGTGTTGGCATCGGCATTGCTGTTCAGGGTCAGACCGTTGAGCACCACACCGTTGACGCGCAGGCCCTTTATGCCGTTGCCCGCATTGTCGCTGATAATCATGTTGCTCAGGCTGACATCCTGAGTGTCGGTCAGGCTGACGCCATCGCCGGTCGAGTTCTGGATCGTGCCGCCGCTGCCCCCCGTCGCGCCGGTGCCGGTCACCACCAGATTGCCGCTGGTGCCGGTGTTGTTGAGCACGATGCCGTTGGCTGCACCATTGGACGCAATGCTCCTGAACGTCACGTCGCCGGCGCCGATCGTCGTGTTGGCGACATTAAGGGCCGTGCCCGTGCCGGACACGATGGTGTTGCCGGTGCCCTGCACCGTCACCGTGCCGCCGGTGGTGGCTGCCGGACCGGGGCCGGTGGCGCTGAAACCGGCGCCGCTGGTCGTGGCGATGACCAGCCCGCCATTGGTGAAGTTGATCGTCGCGCCGGCATTGTCGCTCAGGCTGACGCCAGCCGCCGTGGTCGAGGTGATCGATTTCGACGCGCCGGAGAAGGTGATGATGCCGGCGACATTGTCGTCCAGCAGGATGCCGATCTGGCCCGCCGCATTATGCGTGATGTTGCCCGACAGGGTGATGTTGCCGGCGGTCAGGGCGCGATCCTGGATGTTGACCGCCTGGCCGGTGCTGCCGCTGGTGATCGCGCCGGCATAGGTGAACGCCGCCGTGCCGCCGCTGTTGGCGGTGCCTAGGCCATCGCCGATACGGATCACGGCGCTTGTTCCGCCCACCAGCGCGCCGGTGCCGAGGTCGATCGCTCCCGAACCGGTGACGGAATCTAGGATGACGGCGCTGGTGCCGCCGGCGCCTTTGTTTGTGGAAGCGAAGGTCACGCCGCCCGCCGCGATAGCAACGCTGTCAAGGTTGACCGCGACGCCGCTGCCGGTCGAAATCGTGTTGCCCGAGCCGATAACGGTCACGGTGCCAGTACCGTTGCTCGTGGCGTTGAAGCCGGTGCCGGA
Source organism: Mesorhizobium sp. M0771 (assembly GCF_040320155.1). NCBI lineage: Bacteria > Pseudomonadati > Pseudomonadota > Alphaproteobacteria > Hyphomicrobiales > Phyllobacteriaceae > Mesorhizobium > Mesorhizobium sp. M0771. Next base: position 6,618 of record NZ_JAMYPC010000007.1, read on the forward strand.
GGTGGTGGTGATGGCTAGGCCGCCGCCGGTGAAGTTGACCGCGGTGTTGGTGTTCGCCGTCAGGTCGACGGCATTGTTGGCTCCGGTGGTCAGTATCTTGCTGGCGCCGGAGAAGTTGATCGTGCCGCCGGTGTTGGCGTTGACGAGGATGCCGTTGGCCACGCCGCTGGTGGCGCTGAGAGTGCCCGACAATGTCGTGGTGCCGGCGGTACGGGTGGAGATGCTGACGACGTTTCCGGCCGTGGTCTTGGTGACCGAGCCGGCATAGCTGACATTGGCCGAGCCGCCGGTGACCAGGAAGGCCGCGCCGGTCGCGCCGCCGAGCGCACCGGAGCCGAGGCTGACAGTGCCGGCGCCGGTGACATTGGTCAGCGACACGTTGTTGGTGCCGCCGGTCGAATTGGTCGAGGTGAAATTGATGCCGGTGGTGGCGATGCCGTTGAGGTTGACCGCCTGCGCGGAAGTGGAGCTCACCGTGCCGGTCGTGACATTGACCGTGCCGCCATTGCTGGCGCTGAATCCGGTGGTGCCGCTTGTGACGATGTCGAGGTTTGCGAAGCTGACGGTCGAGGCCGTGGCGCCGTTGTTGATTGCGACTGCGGTGCCGGTCATCGGCGTCGTGGTGCCGAGATCGACCGTACCGGTGAAGCTCACCGTATTGGCCGCCGTCGCGCCGGAAATGCTGATGCCGCTCGCAGCGCCGTTGGCGATCACCGAGCCGGCGAAGGTGAAGCTGCCGCCAGCGCGGGTCGAGATCGTGGCCGCCGCGCCCGACGTGCTGATGATGGAGCTGGCGCCGTCGAAGCTGATCACCGCGTTGCCGCCGGTCACCGAAAGGCCGCTGCCGCCCGATATATCGACATTGATACCGGCAATCGTGCCGCCAGCGCCCGACGCGCCGCCGAAGGCGATGCCGGTGCCGGTCGCTGCGGTGGTGATGTTGACGTTGGTCAGCGTCGTCGTGCCGACGGTGTTGTCGAGCCTGAAGGCAATGCCGGTGGCGCCGGTGCTGGTGACGTTGGTGATGGTGGTGTTGGACGCGTTCAGCCACACATCGCTGGCGTTGCCGGAGAAAGTAACGTTGTTGATCGTCGTGCTGTTCGACGGGGTAATCTCGATACCCTGCGTGAAATTGCTGATGGTCATGTTGCTGATGACGGTATTCGCAGCACCCGCGCCATTGTCCTTGATGCCACGCGCGGCACCCGCCGGGCTGCCATTCAGGATGAAGCCGTCGATGATGTTGCCGCTGGCGCCGAGCGTGATGACATTGTTGCCGGCGCTCGTCGTCAGCGTCGCGGCGCCATTGGGCGTCTGGTCGATGATCGAGATGCTGTTGCTGGCGAGCTGGATGGTGGAGGGCACCGTCAGCGCCAGATTGATGTTGCCGTTGCCGAAGCCGCGCACCTGCTCGACGGTGGCGAGAGCCAGCGTGTCGTTGCCATTGCTGCCTGCCGCGGTGATGGTGCCGCCATCGTTGACGAGAACCAGGATGTCCGTCGCCACGGCTGCTGCTTCGGCGGTGGCCAGCGTCGCGAGATTGTTCTGGTCGCGACCGCTGCCGTCACCGGTCGCGGACGCGCCGACGAAATAGACCTTGCCGACTCCGAAGCCCAGGCCGGGAGCCGACTGGAAGTTCACATCCTGGAAATTGTAGGTGCCGGCAACCGGCGCACTGGATGCGTCGACGCCTACATTGGCGCCGATGGTCGAGAGCTGGTCGGTCGCCGATTCGCCGTCGCCATAGGTGAAAGCGAGGTTGGTGGCGCTGTTGAGGAACACGCCGGTGTTGACGCCGGCAATGCTGGAGCTGGCGCCGCCGACAACGGCATCGCCGAGGCGTACCGTCTGGCCGCCAGTGGCGCCACGCAGGTCGACGGCGATGGTGCTGCCGGCGGCGGCCGCGTTGGTCACGTCGAAATCATTGGCGGTGATCGCCGCGTTGATCGCCGCACCATTGAGGTCGAAGGCGATGCCTGTCGTGCTGTTCAGGCCGATGTCGAGATCGTTGAAGGACAGCGCCGCGCCAAGCGTGCCGGAAACATCGACACCACGCGTGGTCATGCCTTGCAGGTTGACCGTGCCGAGAATGATGGCGCCGCCGCCGGACGAGGCGATATTGTTCAGCGAGATGCCGGTTGCGGCGGCAGTGGCCGAAACACTGTCGAAATTCATGCCCGCAGCGCCAATCGTAACGCCATTGAGGTTCAACGCGGTGCCGCCGGCCGTCGTGGTGATGCTGTTGTCGCTGAGGGGCGCGCCGACGCTGACCGTGCCACCGCCGCTGGCGTTGAAGCCCGTGCCGGAGGTGGTGGTAATCACCAGGCCACCCGTATCGAAGTTGATCGTCGCGCCGGTGTTGGTCGTCAAGTCGACCGCCGTATTGGCGCCAGTGGTCAGCGTCTTCGTGCCACCGCCGAGAGTGATGGTCCCGCCGGAGTTGCCGTGGACATAAATACCATTGTCGAAACCGCCGGTGGCGCTGAGCGCGCCGGACAGTGTGACCGTGCCGCCGGTGACGCCGGAGATGTCGACGATCTTGCCGGCGGTGGTCTTGGTGACCGTGCCGCCATAGCTGACGGTCGCAGCACCGCCGGTGAGCTGGAATGCGACGCCCGAAGCGCCGCTCAATGCGCCGGATCCGAGGCTGACTGTTCCGGTGACATTGGCCAGGCCAACATTGTTGGTGCCGCCGCCCGACGAGGTCGAGTCGAGCGCAATGCTGGCGGCGACGTTGATGAGGTTGATCGCCTGGCCGCTGGTCGAATTTACCGTCTGGGCTGCAGCGGAAGCGGTGATGCCCATAACGCCACCGGTCCCGACAATGCCGGTGCCGCTGGTGGTATCGATGGTCAGGCCGTTGAGGAAGTTCACCGTGCCGGCGCTTTGCGAGAAGCCGACGCCGCTGCTCGTGTCGATGTTGGCGAGGCCGGCGATGTTGAGGTTGCCGCTGACCCAGTTTATGCCGCCGCCGGTCGTCGCGACGTTGTTCACCGTCACCGTGTTGAAGTTGAAAGTGCCGGGATTGGTGTTGATCGCACTGATGCCGAAGCCTGTGGTGCCGGTGATGGTGGTGGCGCCGCTGACCGTGACGGTGGCGTCAACGCCATTGAAGGCGATGCCGTTGACGCCACCGTAGACGGTGATGCTGTCGAACTGGATATCGCCGGATACACCGGACAGCGTCAGGCCATAACCGCCGACGCCATTGCTGCTTGTGCCGGCGACGAAGGCGCCGCCGTCGACCTGGTCGATGCCGACGGTCGCTGGAACGGCATCGAAGGTGACACCGCTCACCCCAAAGCCGCCGGTTTCGCCATTGTTGCCCAGAAGCGTGATGTCGGAGAAGGCGCTGACCTTCATCAGCCCGGCGCCGACCGTGCCGTCAACCTTGGCAATGTCGCCGCCGGTTGCCGACAGGATCAGGTTCGACAGTGCGATCTGGCTGGCAGCGGCGCCGTCGGTAAGCGACAGGGCGCCACCGGTGCCGCCGGCGATCGTGGCGCGGCGCAGGATAAGATCGGTGATGTTGGTGCCGGAGATGCCAAGGCCCGCACCGGTGTTCTGCACGATGACGTTTTCGATGCCGGCCTTGCCGGAGAAATCGATAGTGTTGCCGCTCGCGGTCGTCAGCGTCGCCAGCACGCTGTCGACATTGGACCCTGCCGTGATGACGGTCGACGCATTGATGCCGCTGAAGCTGAAATTGCCGCCGAGGCCGCCGCCGACGGCGCCCAGCGGCGCGGTATCGATGGAATCGCCGGCCTTGAGGCCGATCAGGATCTGGCCGTCGGCAAGGTTGAGCGTGTTGTTGCCGCCGCCATTCTGCTGAGCCTGCATCATGTCGATGAGGTTGCTGGTGCCGTTCTGCGACGTGTCGACAAGGATGACAACCGAGGCGCCCGACGCTTCCGCGCCGGCAATCGAGCCCGGATTGGCGGCGGTGCCGTCGCCGTCGCCGTCCTGGTCGACATAATAGGTGGTCGGTCCCTGGGCCTCGGAGAGGTCGCCGATGAAGCCGCCATTGGCGCCGTCGACATCCTGGAAATTATAGGTGCCGCCGACCGGGAAAACGCCGGTGGAATTGAGGATGTCGATTGCCTTGACCGTCGACAGCTTGTCGACCGCGCTTTCGCCGTCGCCATAGATCAAGTTGATCGCCGTCGTCGGGGTGAACTGGAAGCCGATGCCGGGTCCGGCGCCGGCGCCGCCGATGGTGGAGGATGCGCCGGCCGTGTTCGGATCGCCGAGCTGGATGGTGCCGGTGCCGGTGGTGTTGGACAGGTTGACGGCGGTGGTGCCGGTCGAGGAAGCACTGGTGAGCGTGAAACCGCCAGTCGTGAAGATGCTGTTGACGACTGCATCGGCGAAGGTGATGCCGGTCGAATTGTCGCCGGGCATGGCGATGGTCAGGCTGGCGAAGTTTACCGTCGAGCCGAGCGTGCCGGAAATGTCGACGCCGGTCGAGGTGATGCCTTGCAGGTTCACCGTGCCGAGATTGAGCGTGCCGCCGCTGACATTGTTGAGCGAAACGCCGGTCGCCGCTCCATTGACCGAGATGGAGCTGAAATTGATGCCGCCGGCGCCGACCGTCGCGTTGTCGAGGTTGAGCGCGGTGCCTGTCGTCGTGGTTATCGAGTTGCCCGTGCCGCTGACGCTGACCGTGCCGGCGCCGAAAGTGCTGGCGGTGAAGCCGGCGCCGCTCGAGGTGGTGATGACCAGGCCGCCATTGGTGAAGTTGAGCGTGCCCATGCCCTGGGTCGGGCTGATGCTGGGCAACTTGACGATCGCGTCGTTGGTGCCGCTGCTGGTGTTGAAGATCTTCGACGCACCGGAGAAGGTGGCCGTCCCGTTAGACGATCCGTCAAACCGCACGCCGATGCCCGTGCCGGTATGATCGATCGTGCTTGAAATATTGTAGACGCCGTTGGCGTTGCCGGTGAAGACGAAGGCCGCCGTACCAATGCCAGTTGCTGCCGTAGTCGAAACGACCGAACCGCTCATGTTGAGCTCGCTCCAGTCGGCCACGGCCTGCACGACCATGCCGGTGTCGACCTTGATCGAGCCGTTGTAGTTCAGCGTGGCGTGAATGAGGTCGTTACCGCCGCTGACGGCGATAGCCGCACCGGTGGTGCTTGTCGTCGCGCCGATGCTGGCGACGCCGCCATTGCCGCCAACGTTGATGATTCCTGCCTGCAGGCCGTTCGTGACAATGCCGGCTTCCCCACCGTCGATGGTCAGGGTGGAGCCGGCGACGTTGGCGATGTTTATGGTGCCCACTTGCGGGCCGCCGATATCGAACCCTCGGTAGCTGACGTCGAGATCGGTCGTGCCGGTGAAATTCACCGCACCGGTGCCGAGCAGGGCGTTCAGCGAGGCGCCCATGTAGCCGGTATCTTTCAGGCCGCCAATGTTGACGTCGCCCGCCAGATTGGACCCTGTCAGCAAGACGCCGGCAGCGTCCGATGTCGATACGGCCGAGACGCTGTCGAAGGTGACGCCGGCGGCGCCGACGTCGGCGAAGACAATGAACAGACCATTGCCGCCGGAGGCGATCTTGTTGCCGGTGCCGGAGACGCTGACGGTGCCGCCGAAGGCGGCGCCGAAGCCTTCTCCGGTCGTTGTCGTTATATCCAGGCCGCCATTGGTGAAGTTGATCGTGCCGTCCGTGTTGTCATACGGGACGATGGCGGAGAGGGGGCCCGTGTAGCCGATCTGTACAGCTGTCGTCGCGCCAGAGCTTATCTTCTTGCTGCTTCCTGAGAAGGTGACGGTCGCCGCCGTGCCGTTGGCGATGCCACCGATGAAGATCTGGCCGCCATCGGCTGCGTTGCCGTCGGTCAGATTGCCCGACAGCGTCACCGAGCCGCCGGTCAGTTCCTGGATCGAGACGGCGGCCCCGGTGCCGTTGCTGGCGATGGTGCCAGCATAGGAGATGATTGCATTGCCGCCGCTCTGATCGGCCGCCGAGCCGACATTGAAGGCTGTACCCGAACCGGTGTTGGTCAGCGTGCCGGTGCCGAGCGCGACCGTACCGGTCAGATGCTGCAGGTCGACACCGCTGCCGGAACTGAAGCTGGCGCTTGTCGAGGCGAAATTGATGTTGGCCGCAATGCCGTCGAGCGCCACCGCTCCCGCATTGGTGGCATTGATCGTTCCGGTCGTGACGTTGACCGAGCCGCCTCCGGTTGCAGTGAACGCCGTTGCGGCGTCCGTGGTGATGTCGACATCGGCGAAGGTGATTGTGGCGCCGGTGTTGTTGGTCAGCGATACGCCGCTGCCGCCGATCGTCGCCTTGTCCGTGAAGTTGACCAAGCCGCCGGTGCGGTTGGCGATTGCGATGCCGCCACCGGTCAGCGTGCCGGGCGTCGCGCTGTTGGGCAAGGTGCCGCGGGTGACCGTAATGTTGCCGTTGCCGCCGTCGACATCGAGCAGCGTGCCGGCAACGTTGATATTGTTGTTGATAATCGACAGGTTGCCGGTGAGGCCGTCGACGTTGAACGCCGTCTGGCCGGCAGCGACATTGCTGACGGTGACGCCTTCGATAACGATGCCGCCGGAATTGTTGAAGCCACCCACGCTCTGGTCGATGACGAACACCGAGCCGCTGCCGCCGCTGTAGTCGAAGGCGGTGTTGCGCACCTGATTGCTGCCGAGCAGATGAAGGGTGTCGCCCGTGCTCTTGACCACGCCCTCATCGCCGGTGACATTGCCGCCGGTGGCGCCGAGATTGCCCTGCACATTGACCGGCTGGAACGTACCGGAGGTGAGGATGGAATTGCCGTTGCCGAAACCGGTGATCGACTGTCCCGAATCGAGCGTGAACGGCGTCGCGCTGAGGTCGACGATGCCGACAAAGGCGAAGGTCTGCGTGCCAACCATGGCATCGGCCTGGGCGGCCGTCACGGTGGTGACATCGGCGCTCAGCCCGTTCGTGCCCGCGTGAATAGTGCCGCCTGTCTGCGAGATCATGACGACCCCGCCGACAGTTACCGCCAGTTGGGCATCGCCGGTGAAGACGACATCGTCGAAGTCGTAGTTGCCGAGCGCCGGATCCAGCCCGATCGTATTGACAGTGTAGCCGCCGGTTGCGGCGGTGATGAAGGATTCCAGCCCATCGGCGGAATTGCCGTCGCCGAAGGCGAAGTTGGCGTTGGCCGACGTGGCCGTGGTGCCGCCTGACGACAATTCGACACCGACGCCGACATTGTCGATCTTGGAGCCCTGCAGGAAGGTGATCGTCTTGTTGCCGGTCGTCGACGACAGGTCGATGCCGCGCGAGGTCAGGTCGCCGGTGCCGGTAATGCTGGTCAGCCCGAAATCGGCTGTCGTTGACGAGCCGCTGAAGTCAATGCCCGTCTGGTTCAGCCCTTCGCCGAGCAACACCGTCGTCGTACCGAAACTGACGTCGTTGTTTGTGCCGCTGAAGTTGATGCCCGCGCTGCCATAGGCAGAACCGATGACAACGATGGTGGGGCCAGAGAATGTGACTGACCCGGTATTGCCCCCAATATCGATGCCGTTGAGGCCGGCCTGGCTGATTTCCGCATAGCCGAAGCTGACTGCCCCGGTATTGCCGCTTAGCGCAATGCCATTGCCGAGCACCTGGCCGATGAAAACGTCGCCGCTGAAGCCAACCGTTGCCGTGCTGCCGCTGATCGAGATGCCGTCGCCGGTGGTGCTGCCGATCGTCGTCGGGCCGGTAACGCTGACGCTGCCGCTGACGCCCGAAAGGCTGACGCCGGTTGTGCCGCCGACGTGGCCGATGTTGGAGAGCGTGACACCGAGCCCGATATTCGACGCCGTAAAGGCGGATGTGGTGTTGTTGTTGACGGTACCGCCGTCGATCGAAAGCGAGCCGGTGCCAGTTGACGTGGCCTGGACGCCGCTGCCGCCATTGCTGGTCGCGTTGAGCGTCTGGAAGCTGGTGATGGCATTGCTGTTGATCAGCAAGCCGTCGCCGGCATTATCCGACACCGTCGTCGTGCCGGTGAAATTGTAGGTGCCGTCGCCCTGGATCGACAGCCCAGCGCCGCCATTACCGGTCGAGCTCAGATTGCTGCCGGAAACGTCGTTGGCGCCATCGAACAGCACGCCATTGAGGGCGGCTCCCGACACGGTCATGCCGGTCAGCACGACGCCGGCAACGCCGCTGCCATGGATGCCGTTGGCGGTACCGCCGGAGATGTTGAAGTCCTGGAGCGAGGTATTGTTGGCCAGCGTGACGACGTCGCCGCTGCCCGAAGCGGTCAGCGTTGCGGCACCGGCCGCATCCGAGATGGTGCTGCCGTGATCGACGTTGTCGCCGGTCACATTGATCGGCAGGCCGCCGAGCGAGAAGGTGCGGCCGTTGCCGAAAGAGGCCAGGGTCTGCCCCGCTTCGAGCGTAAAGCCGTCGGTGTCGTCGATGACACCGCGATTGACCAGCACGAAAATCGCGGTGCCGTCGGTATTGTTGTCGGCGTCGGTGATCGAAGCCAGGTCCGAAAGCGAGGTACCGTCGCCTGTGCCGCCTGCAGCGACAAAGAGCAGCAGCGTCTGGTCGAACAGTTGCGGCCCGTTGAACGTCGTCGTGCCGAATGCGTATTGGCCCGAACCGGAATTGAGGCCGCGTGCGTCGAGCGAGGCGAGGTTGCCGCCGATCGAGCCGCCACGGAAGGTGAATTGGGCGTTGGCGGTGTCGGCCGGCGAGCCGGCAATGCCGAGCCGCACGCCGGTGCCGACATTGGCGATGGTGCCGCCATTGGTGATGATGATCGTGCCGCCGTTGGTCTGGACAAGGTCGATGCCGATGGACGTCTTGCCGCCGGTGCCGTTTATGTTCAGCGACTGCGCCGTGAAATTGGTCTGGCTGCCGGAGAAGTCGAGGCCGATGCTGGAGCCGAGCCCCGAGATGATGATGTTGCCGGCGATGACGGACGCATTGACGCCGGTAAACACCATGCCGTCGGTGCCGGGATCGGTGATGTTGATGTCGCCGAAGCGGATCGCGGCCGGCGAATCCGTGATCGCGATGCCCGGTCCGGTCGTGTTCGAGATCGTCGTCGCGCCGTTGACGGTGAAGCTGCCCGAAAGATTCTCGAGCACGACGCCCGATGCGCCGCCGGTCTGGGTGATCGAATCCAGCACGATATGGGCGGTGATCGGATCGATGAAGACACCGACGCCGTCGTCGCCGAGCGCCTTGTTGGCCGACACCTGGCCGCCGCTGATGTCGATCGAGCCGGCGACCCCGGTGCCCTTCACGGTAATGCCGGCATCGTTGTTGTCGAGCGAGTTGAGGGTGGCGAAAGTGTAGGTGCCGTGGCCGGTTATATCCAGGCCGTCGTCGCCATTGCCCTGCAGCAGCGTCGTGCCGGTGAAGTTATAGGTGCCGTCGCCTTCGATGTGCAGTCCGTCGAGGCCGTTGCCGGTCGCGGTGAAGTTCGAGCCATTGACGCCGGTCGATGTACCGGTGAAGTCGGCGCCGTGGCCGCCGGTGCCGGTGACCGTGACGTTGGTCAACGTGGCGCCGGTGATGTTGTTGCCGAGGATGCCGTCCTTGCCGCCTGTGATGATGATGCCGCTCAGCGTGTTGCCGTTGGCGAGCGTCAGGACGTTGTTGGCGGGGTTGGTGCCCTGGAGGGTGCCGTTGGATCCGCCGAAATTGTAGGTGCCGATGCTGCCGTCGACGAGCCGCGCCTGGACGCCCCCGCCACCGCCGATGACGGTCTGGCCGTTGGCGAGCGTCACACCGGCTGTCGTAATGTTGCCCTTGCCGCCGAGCGCGACGACGACGCCGTTCGCGCCGGCGCCGGCGACCGCATTGTCGAGCGTGGTCGGGTCGCCGATCGTGCCGAGGCTGAGCGCGTCGTTGTCACCATCGGCAAAGAAGAACTGGCCGAATGCCGTGTTGGTGGCGGCATTGATCGCCACCCGCGTCGACGTGCCGGTAACTTTGTCCTGGCTCTCGATGCGAACGCCGATGTCGCCACGCACGCGCTCGTTGACGCGTTTGCGCAGGCCGGGGCTGACCGGATAGACCGGCTCGGCGCCGTCATCGGCCGAAGACGAGCCCTTGTCGAAAGCGTTGAGCGGCACCGTCAGCCGGATGCTGCCGGCGAACTGGGTGTCATCGCGGTTGTCGTTGCGCACCTCGCCGGTGAAGGTCAGCGACGTGCCTTTGCCGATGACGTCGCCGATCGAATATTCCAGGCCGGCCTTGGCGCCGGTGATGCTGCCGTCGTCGCCGTCGGGATCGCCGAAATGGTAGGCGCCGACATCGAAACGCAGTGAATGGTTCTCGGGCAGGTTGAGCGGCACCTGAACGCCGACCTCGCCCTCGATGCCCCAGGCCGCGTAATCGCGGTGGGCGATGGCCGATATCTGCTCGATCAGCTGATGACCGACCAGCGACAGGCTCGACTCTTGCCCGGCCGTGCTGCGGTCGCCGCTGATCGGCAGATAGACGTTTACGTGCGCATCGTATTTTGAGGTGATGGCCTCGAGGCCGAGCGTCGAGGCGACGAACTGGTGACTGTCGTGGTTCTGGATGTTGAGATAGGCGTAGCCGCCGATCATCAGATCCGGATTCACGATGCGGCGAACGCCGAGGCCGACGTCCTGGCCGAAGCCGTCGTCGAAATCGTATTTCGAGCGCACATCGAGAAAGAGAACGGATTCGAGGTTCTGCTTCAGCGGCAGGAAACCCTCGATCGCCGTGTTGCCGCCATTGTTGTTGGCGCCGATGATGGCGCGGACCTGCGGCTGCCACAGTCCGGTGTCGCCGGCATCGGCGGCTATGCCGGAAAGGGCAAGTGCCAGAGTGGACAGCGCAGTCGTTTTCCAGAGATGCCTGGAAAAACCTGACCGGCGATACTTGCTATTCGCCCGGAAGCTTCTTCCGTGCGTCGCCATGTCATTGATCTGCCGAGTTTTCTCGGTCGTCTCCATCCCTTGCGAACCCCGACGAGTACACGCTCCGTCGCTAATACTATCCGAATCCCAGTGTATAGCGAGCATGATTGTTTGCTTTACACGTACAAGATTTCAAAGTTGTTTATTGTGACAATTCAGCAACAGTAATTTAGCCCGAGCTCATGTACCGTATTGGCTTCCCCGCCAGGCTCGGCTGTTGTATCAACGCGCTCGGCGAAACCCTGACACGACGAGGATCGGGTGGCTTCATTGCTGAGAACCGTTTGTGGCCGGGCCGCCTGGGTCGGCGCGCTATGGCTGGTCGTGACGGCAGGGTCGGCGCTTGCCGAAGAGCCGAAGTCAACCAAATCTGCCGAGACAAAGCCTGCAGAAGGCAATCCGTGGGCGCTAAACTGCTCCAGCGGATCAACCGGAACCGAGCTTCAATGCCAGGTTTCGCAAAACCTTACCGAGGCCAAGACGGGGCAGCGCGTTCTTACCGTTACGGTTCGCCGCGACAACGGCAATGGCAACCTCGCGATGCTGCTGGCCTTGCCGCACGGGCTGTTCCTGCCTTCCGGCGCCTCGTACCAGATCGACCAGGGGCAGAAGACGACCATTGCCATCCAGACCAGCGACCAGAACGGCGCCTATGCCGCGACCCCTTTGTCGGCGGACCTCGTCAAGGCGATGAAATCGGGAACCAACCTGAACATCGGCATCGAGTCGGTGACGCGCAAGCCGGTGACCATTCCGGTCTCGCTTGCCGGATTCACTGCCGCGATCGACAAGCTTCAAGCGTTGAAATAGCCGGCCCATCTCGGCAGATGCGTAAGCATCAGCTTACGTTATGGACTGGCCGGGCTCACACGTGCTTGCGGCCGCCTGTCTCGCGGAACCAGCTGTCGGGGTAAGGATACCACCAGTCCTGGATCGCCGGTCTGTGGTCGATGACGACCATCTTGGAGCGTCGGAAGGCGTCGAGTCCCTGGCGTCCCAGCTCGCGGCCAAGGCCTGATGCCTTCCAGCCGCCGAAGGGCAGGGCGTCATTGTCGATCAGCGGGTTGTTGACCCAGACCATGCCGGCCTCGAGCCGCTCGGCCGCCTCATGCGCCTCGGCGAGGTCGGTGGTGAAGACCGAGGCGCCGAGCCCGAACGGGCTGTCATTGGCAAGCCGGATCGCTTCGTCGAAATCCTTTACGCGGCAGATCGCTGCGACCGGCCCGAAACACTCTTCGCCCACGATCGCCATATCGGGCGTAACCCCGGTCAGGATCGTTGGCTCGTAGAACCAGCCAGTGTTGTGCGCCGGCGGAATGCGCCCGCCGGCAACGGCTATAGCGCCGTTGCCGATAGCATCATCGACCAGCCGCATCACTTTCGCCCGGGCGGCTTCGCTGACCAGCGGGCCGATCTCGGTCTTGTCCATGCCATTGCCGATGCGCAGCGCCCGCGTCTTCTCGGCGAACAGCTCGACGAAGCGATCGTGAACCGAGTCGACGACAAAGAAGCGTTCGGCCGAGGTGCAGACCTGGCCGGTCAGGTGGAAGGCGGCGGTGACGCTGCCGGCTGCCGCCACGTCGAGCGGCGCGTGCTCGCTGATGATCAGCGGATCGCTGCCGCCGGCTTCGATGACGCAAGGCTTCATGCGCTCGGCGCAGGCGACTGCCACGGCTTTGCCGGCGGCGACCGAGCCGGTGAAGGCGACAGCGTGGGTGCGCTCGGAGGCGATCAGCGCCTGCGCGGTGGCGGCCGTGCCAGGCAGGCAGGCGACCAGCCCTTCCGGCAGTGAACGGAACACCGTCATGTAGTCCAGCGTCGACAGCGTCGTCGCTTCGGCCGGCTTGATGACGCAGCCGTTGCCGGCGGCAAGCGAGGCCGCAACGGTCCAGCACATCAGCAGGATCGGGAAGTTGTAAGGCATGATGTGCACGGAGACGCCATACGGCTCGTAGCGCGCATACTGGAACGACCCGGCCTGCGTCGTGCCGGCGATCTTGCCGGCGTCGTCGCGCGCCATCTCGGCATAGTAGCGGAAGATCGGCGCGCAATTGGCGATCTCGCCGATCGCTTCGGGATAGGGCTTGCCCATCTCGCGCACCATCAGCTCGGCGCAGCGCGTGAAGTCCGCCGCCTCGATGGCGTTGGCGACCGCATGCAGATGCTTTGCCCGGCTCTTGGCATCGAGCTTCTTCCAGGCGGCTTGTGCCGTGGTTGCGGCACACAGCACCGCATCGACCTCACCGTCCGTTGCGGCGGAGATCGAGCCGACGGTCTCCAGCGTCGCCGGATCGATCACCGGTTTTGCCGTGCCGGTCATCGGCCGGTAGTCCGGATTGACGAAGAAAGCCGGCCGTTCAGCGGAGAATTGCATGGTCGTCCTTTCAGGTCCGCTCAGCGGATCATGTAGACTTTCTTGATGGTCTCATGGACGGTGCAGACGCCTTTCCAGTCCTGCGGGAAGAACGCCGCCGTGTCCGGCTCGATCTCGATGACCTCGCCCGATTCGTGCACATAGGTGCAGCGGCCCTCGAGGAAGTGGCAGAACTCGTCGCGGGTGACATGGCAGTGCCATTTGCCGGGGGTGCAGACCCACAGGCCGCATTCCGAACGGCCCTCCGGCCCCTTGTAGAGCAGCTTGCCCGAGGTGTGAGACTCGCCCTCGATCACGGTCGGGATGACGCCCCAGTCGACGAGGTCGGTGATGGCAAGCGGGGATTGCATGATGGGCGTGGTCATGGCGATTTCCTTTAAAAAAGTGCTCAGCGGCACATGAAGGCCTTGGTCAGTGTTTGCGTGATGGTGGAGGTGCCGGCCCAGCCAGCGGGGAGGAACACCAGCATGCCGGCCTCGACCGGGATCTCTTCGCCATTCTCGCGGACATAGGTCCCGCGGCCCGACAGGAAATGGCAGAACTCCTCGGCGGCAAAGGTAATCTTGCGGCTGCCTGGCGTGCACGACCACAGGCCGCATTCGCTTGAGCCGTTCGGGTTCTGCGAGAGGATCCTGCCCGAGGCGCGCGGCGAGCCGGCAAGCGTGTTGCTGCCCCCGCCCCAGTCCTCCAGTTTCACGGTCGAGGCCTTTGGCCAGCGCGGTGTCGGCATATTGGGAAGCTCCGTTGCTGTTCAAGCCAGCATGTAGATGTTGCGCATGGTCTCATGCACGGTGCATTCGCCTGTCCAGCCGGCAGGGAACATGACCACGGTCCCGGCTGCGACTTCTACCACCTCCCCGGCATCCGACCGGTACGTCGCGCGGCCGGCGACGAAATGGCACAATTCGTCGCGCGGAATCGAGAGCCGCCAGCGGCCGGGCGTGCAGACCCAGATGCCGGATTCCGGCTGGTTGTTGGGTCCTTTGTGGACAAGCCTGCCGGTCGAGTGCGACGCGCCGTCCAGCGCGTCGGACTGGGCGCCCCAGTCGACGAGGTCGGTGCGGGTGGAGGCTTGGTAGAGATGCGGGGCGGAGCAGGTCACAGCAGCGCCTCCAGCAGCCCGGCTGCCTTCTCAGGCCCGTTCTGGGCCTGCATCTGCGCCGAGGTCTTCGCCAGCCTGATCTTCATCTTGGGGTCAGTCAGGCAGGCTTCGATCCTGCTGATCAGCTGGGCGTCGCTCCAGTCGTAGCGCGGCATGCCGAAGCCGTGGCCGGTTTCCTGGACGCGGGTGGCGTTGTCGTGGCCGTCCCAGACATAGGGCATGATGATGGCCGGCTTGCCGAAATAGAGGCACTCTGTGAACGAGTTGTTGCCGCCATGGTGGATTACGGCATCGACCTGCGGGATAACTGAAGGCTGCGGAAACCAGCTCTCCACGATGACGTTGTCCGGCACATCCGTGTACTGGTCCTTGTAGCCGCCGACATTGACCAGCGCGCGGTAACGGGTCTTGCCCAGTGTTGCGATTATGCGCTTCAACAAATCGACATCGCCGGCGCCGAGGCTGCCGAAGGAGACATAGAGCAGCGGCCCGTCATTGTTCTCGGGGAAGGTCGGCACGGTATAGGGCTTTTCCTGCCGCACGCAGCCTTCCAGATACTGGAACTTTGCCGGGTCGAGCGGATGGCGGCGCTTGAACTTTGCCGCTTCGGGATAGAGCAGCAGATTGAGATAGGGCGAGGCCTCGAAGAATTGGCCGACGGGGTAGGGCGCTTCATTGTTTGCGGTGAGGAAGGCGTTGAAGTCGTCGTGGATGGGCTTGATCACCGCGTTGAAATGATCGCGGTAGCGCTGGTGGCCGACATGGTCGTTCTCGCCGCAGCCCGAGAGATGCGGCGGGATGTCCTCATCCTCGATCTCGTTTTCCGAGCAGGAAATGACGCGCACCCAGGGTTTGCCGAACTGTTTGATGGCCGGAAACAGGATGACGTTGTCGACGCAGATCACGTCCGGCTTGATGGCGGCCAGAACGCGCGGCAGATCTTTCTGCGCCCATTTGGCGCTGTCGACGATCGCGGTCCAGCAATCCTTCACGTAATTGTCGACCTGATCGTATGGCGATTTGCGGAAGTTCGGGATGTGGCCGTTGATGAAGTCTTCCCAGAATTTCGCCATCTGCTCGGGCGGCATCGGCTCCGACAGGTTCACCGGATGCGCTTCGAAGCCGTAACCCTTGTAGACATCGACAAAGCCCGGGTCGGACAGGAACACTGCCTTATGGCCGCGCGCCTCGACGGCTTGCGCGATGCCGACCGAATTGAGCGCCGGGCCGTAGGCCGCTTCGGGAAAAAACGCGATCGTCTTCTGCGCCATCAGGCTTCTCCTATTCTGCAAAAATTCTGACATCGGCGGCGTCCCAGCCGAGTTCGACTTGGTCGCCCGAGGAGACCGGCCGGCGGTCGGCGGCATCGGCGGTGACGCGCACCAGGAACGGTTTTGGCGACAAGGGCGTGCGGATATGCAGCTGCAGGTCGAGCCCGTGATAGGCCAGCGCCTCGACCGTGCCCGTGGTGCGGTTAGCGGTGTCGGCTGACGGGAACAACCGGATGCGTTCGGGTCGCACCGAAGCGACAGCGAAAGCGCCGGGTGTGAGCTTGGCGGGAACCTTGCCGGTGATGCGCGCGCCGTTCGCGGCGATCACGCCATTGGCAGACACCTTGCCCGGTACGAAATTCATCACGCCGATGAAGTCGGCGACGAAACGGTCGGCCGGATGTTCATAGATCGCGTGCGGTGTGTCGCATTGCAGCAGTCTGCCGTCCTTCAGCACCGCCATGCGGTCGGCCATGACGAGTGACTCTTCCTGGTCGTGGGTGACAATGACGAACGTGATGCCGACTTCGTGCTGCAGGCGCTTCAGCTCCAACTGCATGGCGCCGCGCAGTTTCTTGTCCAGCGCGCCCAGCGGTTCGTCGAGCAGCAGCAGCCGCGGCCGCTTGACCAGGGCGCGGGCAAGCGCAACGCGCTGCTTCTGGCCGCCCGACAATTGCTCAGGCTTACGGTCGGCGAAGGGGACAAGCTCGGTGGTGGCCAGAATGGCGTCGACGCGGGAACGGATTTCGGCTTTCGGCAAGCGCTCCATCTCCAGCCCGTAGGAGACATTGGCGCGCACGCTCATGTGCGGGAACAGCGCGTAGGACTGGAACATCAGATTGACCGGCCGCTTGTTGGGCGGGGTCCGGGCGATGTCCTTGCCGTCGAGCAGGATGCGGCCGCCCGTAGGTGTCTCGAAGCCCGCCAGCATGCGCAGCAGCGTGGTCTTGCCGCAGCCGGAAGGACCGAGCAGCGCGAAGAACTCGTTCTCGCGGATATCGAGCGAGATGCCGTCGACGGCGGTGACCCGGCCGAACGTCTTCGACACGTTATCAATGGCCAGCAGCGTGCGCGGTTCGCTCATGGGCCGATGATCCCACGGTTGATCCGCTGCGACAGGGTCAGCGCGGTGATCGATACCGCCATGACGATGGTCGCCAGCGCGTTGATCTCCGGCGTGATGCCGAAGCGGATCATGGCGTAGATCTGCATCGGCAGCGTCGTCGAGGCGCGGCCGGCACCGGCGGTGAAGAAGGCGATGATGAACTCGTCGACCGAGAGCGTGAAGGCAAGCAGAGCGCCGGCAATCACTGCCGGCGCGATGACCGGCAATGTCACACGCCGGAAGGTGGTCAGAGCCGAGGCGCCGAGGTCGGCGGAGGCCTCGACGATCGACCAGTCGAAACTCTTCAGCCTTGCGCGCACCACCGAGCAGACGAAAGCGAGGTTGAAGACGACATGGGCGAGGATGATGGTGTGCAGGCCCATGGTGAGGTTGAGCATCGAAAAGAACGAGAGAAGCGCAATCGCCAGCACGATGTCGGGGATGATCATCGGCGCGAAGATCAGGGCTTCGAGGCCTTTGCCATATTGCCGGCGCATCTCGACGCCGATCGCCAGCAGCGTGCCGAGCAATGTGGCGATTGCGGTCGAGACCAGCGCCACGATCAGCGTGTTGAGCGCTGCAGACAGGATGGCGCTGTTCGAAGTTAGCGAAATGTACCATTTCAGCGAGAAGCCCGACCATGCCGTCGGCAATCCGCCTTCGTTGAAGGACAGCGCCACCAGCACGGCGATCGGGATGTAGAGGAAGGCGAAGACGAGGGTGAGAATCGTCCGCATGCCGAGCGTACGGGTGAAGGAATGGGTCATCGCCGGCCTCCGGCAATTGGAAGGCAAGCGAACGACCAGAGTCCTTCTCCCCGTTCACGGGGAGAAGATACCGGCAGGCAGATGAGGGGCAGCGCTGAGCGTCGCAAAGGTTGACGCCGCCCCTCATCCGCCCCTTTGGGGCACCTTCTCCCCGTGAACGGGGAGAAGGCAAGAATTGCGCAGCGCTCAGCCATCGACGTCGCCCCTTGCCTCAGCCGCACGCCCCGCGGCGCGGTCGGCGGCGAGCGCCTGCGCCATCAGCACCAGAAGCATGATGGCGATCAGCGCCATGGCGAGCGCTGCGCCGAACGGCCAGTCATTGGCAGTCAGGAACTGGTCGTAGACGAGGTTGCCGATCATCTGGAAGTGGCCGCCACCGAGCAGCGCCGGGGTGACAAAATTGCCGATCGACAGCACGAAGACGAAGACAGCACCCGCAGCGATGCCGGGCACGGTCAGCGGCAGGATGACACGTCGGAAGGTGGTGGCAGCGGAGGCGCCGAGATCGCGCGATGCCTCGGTCAGTTCCGGGTTGAGGCGCGACAGCGGCGCGTAGCAGGCGAGGATGACGAAGGGCAGATAGTTGTAGACGAGGCCTGCGATGACCGAGCCTTCGGTATAGAGCATCGAGGGCGGTTCGCCGGTGTAGCCGAACCAGCGCAAGAGCTGGGTGATCAGCCCTTCGCGGTTCAGCAGCACGATCCAGGCATAGGTGCGGATCAGATAGTTGGACCAGAACGGCAGCACGGCGAAGAACAGGAAAATTGGCTGCCACCGGCGCGGTGCGGCGGCAATTGCATAGGCCGCGGCATAGCCGATCACGACTGCGATGAGCGTCGCGGTACCGGCGATACGTGCTGAGTTGAGGAAGATGCCGGCATAGAGCGGGTCGAAGACCAGCCCGAAATTCCCCAGCGTGAAGGTGTAGTCGATGCCGCCATAGACGCCGCGCCGGAAGAAGGCGAGCGCCAGCACCAGGGCGCATGGGATAACCATCAGCGCGGTCAGCCAGACCAGCGCCGGGGCCATCAGCAGAGAGGAACGAAGTCGGGTCTGGGACAATTTCTCGGGTACCGCTCAGGGCCGGCGGCAGAAGTGCTGCCGGCCGTGAAGTCTGCGCCGCTTACTGCGCGGCCTTGATCTCGCTGACGATCTTGGAATAGTCGCGCTGGGCTTCGCCGACGTCACGCAACTGCTCGAACTTGACGAGATCGGCCACCGGCATCGCCATGTTGGGGAATTTGGCCAGGAAGTCGGCCGGCAGGCTTTCCATCGCCGGCTTGTTCGGCACCTTGTAGTCGATGTTCTGCGCCGCCCAGGCGTGGTTCTTGGCGTCGAGCATGAAGTTGATGAACTTGAAGGCGTCGTCCTTGTGCTCGGACGCCTTCATCACCACCATCGTGTCGACCCACAGGTCCGAACCTTCTTTAGGGATGACGTATTTGATCTCCGGCTTGTCGGCGATGCCGTAATTGCACCAGCCGTCCCAGGCCTGCACCATCAGCGCCTCGCCGGAAACCAGCTTGGAATAGAAGGTGGTGTCGTCATAGGCGAGCAGGGTCTTCTTGGCGGAGATCAGGAGGTCCTTGACCTCGGCCATCTTGGCCGGGTCGGTCTCGTTGACCGAATAGCCCTTGTCGAGCTGCCCGGCGGCCAGCAGCCAGCGATCGGTCGCCAGCATGGTGGTCTTGCCCTTCATCTCGTCGGAAGGGGCGAGCAGGTCGCTCCAGCTCGTGGGCGCCGTCTTGACAAGGTCAGAGCGGTAGCAGAGGCCCGTCGTGCCCCAGGTGTAAGGCACGGAGAAAGCGTTGCCGGCATCGTGCGGCAGCTTGGTCGCTTCGGGATAGAGGTTGGCGAGGTTGGGGATCTTGGCATGGTCGATCGGCTCGGTCAGGCCAAGCTTGTTTAATACTTCGCCGAAGGGCGAGGAGACGAAGACCACGTCATAGCCCTTGCCGCCGGCGGCAATCAGCTTGCCCATGATCTCTTCATTGGTGGCGTGCACCACCACTTCGCCGGCAACGCCGGTGGCGGTCTTGAAAGCGGCCATGGCGTCGGGTGCCATGTACCCATCCCAGTTCGAAATAACGAGGTCGGCTGCGGCGGCCGGCCCCGAGAGCGTCAGGGCGAGACCGAGAGCGATTGAGGATGTATTGAGCGCACGGCGCCGCAGGCTGGTAGCGGTCATGGCAGTCTCCCATTCGGTTTGATCGTCGAAATCATTTGCCGGACCAAGGCCGGCGACGCGCGCGCCTGCCTCGATCCTGTTCCCTCGGTCTTTTCTCGCCGATTGTGCCGACAGTACTATTGCAGAAAAAAGTACGTCAATCCATAATCTGTCAACCGACGGAGGAATTTGGCCGATTGTCCCTGTTCCGGCGATCAGCCAGACCAATGCGCCACATTCGCATTCGAGAAAAGTCATGCAAGCCGTAGCCAGACGACCTCGCACCAACCATCTCGATCTGGCGCAGCGCATCCTGGATGTGGCGCGGCAGCGTGGCTTCGAGCCTGGCGCCCGCCTGCCCGAACAGCAGATCGCCTCGCTGTGCAATGTCTCGCGCACGCCCGTACGCGCCGCACTCGGCCTGCTCGCGGAACGGGGCGTGGTGCGCTGGGAGGCCGACAGCGGTTATCATCTGACGGTCGACCTCGCCGCCCAGCCCGCCATTGCCGCCGAACTACCCAGTGCGGAGGAAGACGAGCTCGCCGAAGCCATCCTGCGCGACCGCTCGGCGCGACGGTTGGACCAGACGGTGACCATCGCGGGGCTGATGCGACGCTACGACGCTGATCGCAAGACGGTACTAAAAGCACTTAACAAACTGACCGACGAGAATCTTCTGGATCGTGCGCCTGGGCAATCCTGGTTGTTTCGCCGCGCGCCGGACGATCCGGAGGCGCAAGGCGAAAGCTACGAGTTCCGCCTGGTGCTGGAGCCGGCGGCCATCCTGACGCCAGGCTTTCGGCTGGACGGGGCGCGGGCAGCAATGTTGCGGCAAGGCATGGAAGCGCTTGCAGCGCTGCCGGACGAGACATTCGACACGCGCGAGTTCCAGCGGCTGGACATGGATTTTCATGGCATGATCGCCGAGGGCTGCGCCAACCGTTTTGTGTCGGATGCATTGGCCGATCATCTCCGCCTGCGCCGGCTGCCGGGCATCTATTCCGGCGTCAACGTGTTTCGGCTGCGGCAATCGTTGCGCGAACACTCGGGCATACTCGACTATCTTGAAAGCCGGCAGTATGAGGTGGCTGCCGATCTGCTTCGCATCCACCTGCGGCTCTCCCGCAGCCAGCGACCGCAAGCAGCCAGCCGCGGAGCTCCCGCACTGTTCAGCATGATCAGCCGGCCGGATTGAAGAGGAATAATTGACGCGTAAAGCCAGCCCGACCATCGCGCTGTTTCCCGAAGCCAGTTTCGGCGCCGCGTTGAATTGCGTCGGTATCGCACAGGCATTGCGCGCACGGGGCGCTCGCCCCGTCTTCATCTGCCATGCCGGCTTCTCCGGCGTCTTTACCGACTATGGCTTCCAGGAATACCATCTGCCGACGGATGAGCCGCTGAGCGACAGCGACCGCCAGAGCTATTGGCAGGCCTTCGTGCGCCGGCACCTGCCGCATTTCCGGCTGAGCCCGATCGACCAGCTCGAGACCTATGTCGCGCCGACCTGGCAAGCGATCGTCGACACCGCCGTCAACGCCGAGGCGCCGCTGCGCCAATTGCTGGCGCGGCTGAAGCCGGACGCGGTGGTGCTCGACAACGTCATCATGTTCCCGGCGATCGCCGCCGCCGGCTGCCCGTGGGTGCGCGTCGTCTCCTGTGCCGAGACGGAACTGCCGGATGCCGAGGTGCCGCCCTATCTCTCGGGGATGGGTGCCGACGACCCGCAACGTGCGGCGTTCGAAGCGCGCTATCTCGCGGCCTCCGCACCGGCGCATGAGCGCTTCAACCGTTTTCGTGCGGATGCCGGCCTGGCGCCGTTGCCCAAGGGCCTGTTCCTCGAGACATCACCCGACCTCAATCTGCTGCTGACGCCAGCGATCGTACGGCGTGAGCGGGCCGAGCCGCTCGACCCCAAACGCTTTGTCTATCTCGAAGGCTGCGTGCGTTCGGAAGGGCCATTCGAGGTGCCGGTGTTTCCGCGCAATGGCGGCCCGCTGGTCTATGTCAGCTTCGGCAGCCTCGGCGCGATGGATGTCGGGCTGATCGAGCGCATGCTCGCCGTCTTCGACAGGCTGCCGGCGCGCTTCATCGTCAATGCCGGCGGCCTGCGCGACGCCTATCGCGCGGTGCCGGACAATGTCTATCTCGACGCCTGGTTTCCGCAGCCTTCGGTGGTGGCGAAGTCGGACCTGTTCATCCACCATGGCGGCAACAACAGCTTTTGCGAGGCGCTGCGCTTCGGCGTGCCGTCGCTGATCATGCCCTATTGCTGGGACGGTCACGACAATGCGCAACGCGCGGGAGAGACAGGTGTCGGCGACCATATCGGCCGCGACGCCTGGACGGAAGGGGGATTGGAGAGAGCCATTCTCGGCCTGCTGGCCGACGATGCGATGCGCGCCCGCCTCAGGGACAATGCTGCCAAGATGGCGCTGACCCCTGGAACGGATGTGGCCGCGCAAGCCATACTCTCTCTCATAGGTACGTGAACCAAAATGCAGGACAAAAATACCAACACCGCTCTCTTCACCGGCAACGATCCCAAGGCCTGGCTCGCCCAGCACGGCATCACGGAGGTCGAGTGCCTGGTGCCCGACATGAATGGCGTGCTGCGCGGCAAGGCGCTGCCGACGGTGAAATTCCTCAAGGCGCTGGAAGACCGCGCACTCTACCTGCCGAGCAGCGCTTTCCTGGTCAGCATCGATGGCCGCTACTCCGGTTCCATCGACGAAGGCTTTGCCTATCAAGACCCGGATATGCGCATGGTGCCTGATATGTCGACGCTGTGCCTGGCGCCGGGCGGTGGCGTCGGCAAAGCCTATGTCTTCGCCGACGCCTTCCACATGCAAGGCAAGCCCTGGATGGCCTCGCCACGACATGTGCTGCGCGCCGTGCTCGATCTCTACCGGAAGCGCGGTTGGCGCGCGGTGGTGGCGCCGGAAATCGAATTCTATCTGACCGCGCCCAATCCGAATCCCGACCAGCCGCTGACGGCACCGGTTGGCGCCAATGGCCGCGCCGAGGGCTCGCAGCATCCCTATGACATGGTGGCGCTGGAAGAATTCGAGCCGGTGATAAGGCGCGTCTATGATTATGCCGCAGCCGCCGGCCTGCCGCTCGACACGCTGATCCATGAGTCCGGCACCGCGCAGCTGGAGATCAATCTCTTGCACGGCGACGCGGTGCCGCTCGCCGACCAGGTGCTGCTGTTCAAGCGGCTGACTCGCCAAGCGGCGCAACAGAGCGGCATGCACGCGACCTTCATGGCCAAGCCGATCGCGGCGCAGGCGGGAAGCTCGATGCATCTGCACATGTCTGTCGTCGATGAAACGACAGGCGCCGCGCTGTTTGCCGACAGAGATGATGCAGACACCGAAATGTTCGGCCATTTCATCGGCGGCCTGCAGAGATATGTGCCCGAGATCATGCCGCTGTTCGCACCCAACGTGAACTCGTTCCGCCGCATCCGGCCGAACCACAGCGCACCGGCCAACATCGAATGGTCGCATGACAACCGCTCTTGCGGCCTGCGCGTGCCGGCAGGTGGCCGCGCCGCCCGGCGGGTAGAGAACCGCTTGCCGGGAGCGGATTGCAATCCCTATCTGGCGATCGCCGGTTCGCTGCTTGCCGGCTATCTCGGCGTCGAGCAGAAGCTGGCGCGCTCGGCTGAGGCCTCGGGCAATGCCTACAAGATCAAAAGCACGCTGCCGAAAACGATGGAGGAGGCGCTTGATCGTTTCATTGCTTGCGAGCCGGTGCGGGCATTGCTCGGCGAGGATTTTTTCCAGACCTATCTGCGCGTCAAGAGCGTCGAACTCGACCTGTTCCAGAGCGTGGTGACGAGCTGGGAACGCGACCATTTGCTGCTGAAGGTGTGATCATGGCCTCCGGCTCAACGGGTTTCAATTCGAGCCTCGATATCGGCAATTCCTATTATGTCGCCACCGCCAATCCGGCGCCGGACCATCCGGCGCTGGTGGGAGATGTCGGCGCCGATCTGGTGGTGGTCGGCGGCGGCTGCACCGGCCTGTCGGCCGCCCTTCATGCCGCCGAGCGCGGCCTGAAGGTGGTGCTGCTCGAAGGCGGCAAGATCGGCTGGGGCGCGTCGGGCCGCAATGGCGGCCAGATGATCCCTGGCCTGCGCAAAGGCGCCAAGGGGTTGGTCAAGCTTTACGGCCCCGAGCGGGCGAAGGCGCTGTTCGACCTCGCCTTCGAGGCGCGGGGCCTGGTGCTCGACATCATCGAGCGCCACGCCATCGATTGCGATCTGCGGCTGACCGGCCATCTCGTCGGTGCCGTTAATGGCTCCGACCTCAGGGATCTCGAAGACGAGGCCAAATGCCTCGAGAGCGTGATGAAGTTCCGCGACGTCGAGATCCTGTCGGCGGCGCAGGCACGCGGCAAGGTGGACACGCCCTATCATGGCGCGATGTATGAGCCGCTTGGCGGCCATATGCATCCGCTGAACTACACGCTCGGCCTTGCCCGTGCCGCCGTGGCGGCCGGTGTCGTCATCCATGAAAATTCCGTCGCGGTAAAGCTGGAGCGCGAGCCTTCGATCCGGGTCTCGACGGCGCAGGGGTCGGTAAGGGCCAAACATGTCGTGCTGGCCGGCGACGCGTTGCTGCATGGGCTGGAGCCGCGCGTCAACAGCCGCATCATGCCGGTCGGCAACTACATCGTCGCCACCGAACCGCTGGAGGGCAAACACAATGTCATCCCGGCCAATGTCGCGGTGTCCGACACGCGCTTCGTCGTCAACTACTACCGCATGTCGGCGGACGGTCGGCTGCTGTTCGGCGGCGGCGAGCGCTACACGCCATCGCCGCCGGCCGACATCGCCGGCTTCGTGCGGCCGCACATGGAGGCCACCTTCCCGCAACTGAAGGGCTGCCGCATCGATCATGCCTGGGGCGGTCTGGTGTCGGTGACCACGTCGCGGCTGCCGCATGTCGGGCACTATGGCGAGGTCTATTTCGCGCATGGCTATTCCGGCAAGGGCGTCATCCTGTCAACGCTGTCGGGCAAGCTCTTGGCCGAAGCGATTACGGGCGACGCCTCGCGGCTGGACCTGTTCTCGACGCTGACGCCGATGCCGTTCCCGGGCGGTACGGCGCTGCGGGGCCCGCTCTATGTGCTGGGGATGTTGTGGTACGCCATGCGCGACCGCATCAAGCATTGAAGGCTGCGGCCGGCGGGCGCGAAATCATTGGAGGCGATTGCATGCGTGATTTTCAGTCCCCCGGACGCTCGCCAGTTCGCGCGACAGAAGCGATGGCGGCGACATCGCATCCGCTGGCGACGCTGGCCGCCATCGACATGCTGCGCTCCGGCGGCAATGCCATGGATGCCGCTGTGTGCGCTGCGGCGGTGCAAGGCGTCGTCGAGCCGCAATCGACCGGCATCGCCGGCGACTGTTTTGTGCTCTACAGTCCCAAAGGCGAGGGCGATGTTCTCGCTTTCAACGGCTCGGGGCGTTCGCCCGCTGCGGCAACCGCCGAATGGTATCTGGAGCGGGGGCATTGCGAACTGCCTGCGGCCGGACCGCATGCCGTCACCATACCAGGCGCCATCGATGCATGGTGCCGGCTACTCGAGGACCACGGAAAAAAGGGCATCGACGCCGCGCTGGCGCCATCCATTCGCTATGCCGAACAAGGCTATGTCGTTCATGATCGCGTCGCCTTCGACTGGGCCGACGAGGTCGCCCTGCTCTCAGCCGATGAACATGCCGCGCGCATATTCCTGCCCGACGGAAGGGCGCCGCAAGCCGGCGATGTGCATCGGCAGCCGCACTTGGCGGACACCTTGCGCATCATCTCCAACCGAGGCCGTGCAGGGTTTTATGAAGGTGAAGTCGCGGACGATCTGGTGGAACGTCTTCGCGCGCTGGGCGGGCTGCATGCATTGGAGGATTTCGCCGAGACCCAAGGCGACTACGTCACGTCGGTGAATACGTCCTATCGCGGCTACGATATCCATCAGATGCCACCGAACAATCAGGGCATGACGGCGCTGATCATGCTGAATGTGCTTTCGGGCTTCAGCCTTGGTTCGTTGGAGCCGAACAGTGCCCAGCGGCTGCATCTCGAGATCGAAGCCGGCCGGCTTGCCTACCAGGACCGCGATACTTTCATCGGCGACCAGGATTTCGTCCAGGTCCCCGTCGAACAACTGCTGTCGGCAGCTTATGCGGAGCGGCTGCGCGCCGCCATCGATCCGGCCCTCGCCATGACGCATCTGCCGCGGCTTGAGCTGCCGCGCAGCGACACCGTCTATATCTCCGTGGTCGACCGCGACCGCAATGCAGTCAGCTTCATCAACTCGACCTTCGGTTCCTTCGGCAGCGGCGTCGTCGGTCCCAAGACAGGCGTCGTGCTGCAGAATCGCGGCAGCAGTTTTCGCCTCACGGAAGGCCATCCAAATCGTATCGCGCCGCGAAAGCGACCGATGCACACCATCATGCCTGGCATGGCGACGCGAGGGGGTAAGGTGGTGATGCCGTTCGGGGTGATGGGCGGCGGCTACCAGCCGTTCGGCCATGTCCATCTGTTGACCAACATGATCGATTTCGGGATGGACCCGCAGCAGGCACTGGATGCGCCACGGGTGTTCTACAAGGACAATGCCGTGCTGGCCGAGCGCGGGATTCCGGCTGAGGCGATCGCCGGCCTGCGTCAGCGCGGTCATCAGGTTTCGATCGCCGAGGAGCCGCATGGCGGCGGCCAGCTGGTGCTGATCGATTGGGAAAAGGGCACGCTCACCGGTGCCTCCGATCCGCGCAAGGACGGTTGTGCGCTGGGCTACTGATCTGCGTTGCTGGAATGCGCATTCAGAACCAGATCAGCCAGACAAGCTGCAGGATTACCAGTGCAATGGCGTCCCAGAAGATGAGTTCGCCTGTCGAGAACCAGCGCCGCGACCGGTTGAAGCTGTAGAACAGCCACCAGACCAAGGCTGCGGCGGCCAGCGGCACCAAAGCGAGCAGCGTGCTCACGGCAGTCGCGCTCCCGACACCGCATCGAAGGTGTGCAGCGCCGCCGGCGGAAAGTGTAGATAAAGCGGCTGGCCGGGATCGAAAGCGCGATCGACATTCACGGTCCTGACGATCAGCGCGTTGGCCTCGCTCGTGGCGAAGATCAGCACGTCCGGCTCGACCGGTTCGACGACGTCGACGGCAAACAGGATGGCATCGCCGGCAGTCGCGTCGACAAGCTGGATCTGCTCGGGGCGAATGCCGAGCACGATGGGACCATCAGGCTTTCCCGGAAGCGGGCAAGTGAAACCGCTGGCGTGGAAGACGCCGGCGCGGACATCGCCATCGAACGTGTTCATCGCTGGACGGCCGATGAATTCAGCGATGAAGCGATTGGCAGGCCGCCGATAAATCTCGCGCGGGTCGTCGTACTGGATCAGTGCGCCTTCGCGCAACACCGCGACCCTGGTCGCCAGCGTCATCGCCTCTTCCTGGTCGTGTGTGACGAAGACGAAGGTCTTTTTCAGCTCGCGATGCAGACGCTTCAGCTCGGTGCGCATGTGGAGCCGCAACAAGGCGTCGAGATTGGACAGCGGCTCATCCATCAGACAGAGGCTAGGTTGCCAGACCAGGGCGCGGGCCACGGCGACGCGCTGCGCCTGGCCGCCCGACAATTGCGAAGGGCGGCGGTCGAGGTAACGGGTGATTTCGAGCAGCTCGGCCATGGCGCGGACGCAGCGGTCGAGCTCGGCAGCCGGCATCTTTCGGATGCGCAAGGGATAGGCGATGTTCTCGTAGACGCTCTTATGGCTGTAGAGCGCATAGTTCTGGAACACCATGCCCATGCCGCGCAGGCGCGGCGGCAGGTCGGTGACATCGCGACCCTCGACCATGATGCGCCCGGCGGTCGGCCGCTCCAGCCCGGCGAGCAGCCGGCAGGCTGTCGTCTTGCCCGAGCCGGAGGGCCCGAGCAGCACGAGGAATTCACCGGGCTCGAAAGCAAGGTCGAGCGCCTGCAGCGCCACCGTCCCATCGGGGAAAGCCTTGGTGACGCCGTCGAAAACAATTGCCATGCGAGATCCCTTCAACCCTTGACCGCGCCGAAGGTGAGGCCGCGGACGAGCTGTTTCTGGACAAGGAAAGTGAAAAGCACGATCGGCAGCGTCGCCACGATGGCGACCGCCGCGACTTGGCCCCATAGCGTGCCATGCGGCGTCACCAGCCCCGGTATGCCGACGGTCAGCGGCCGCCCGTCGAAGGCGACGAGGATGAAGGCGTAGAGGAACTCGTTCCATGACAGGATGAAGCAGAGCACGGCCGTCGCGCCGATGCCGGGCGCGGCCAGCGGTGCAACGACGAAGAAGAAGGCGCCGAGCCGCGAGCGGCCGTCCATCATCGCGGCCTCGTCGATCTCCCTGGGGATTTCGGCGAAGAAGCCGCGCATCATCCAGACGACGAGCGACAGGTTGAAGGAGGTGTGGGCGATCACAACGGCGTAGATGGTGTCGATCAGGCCCAGCGAGGTGAAGAACAGGAACAGCGGCACGGCGATTGAGATCGGCGGCGCCATGCGCGTGGTCAGGAAGAAGAAGAACAGGTCTTCCTTGCCGGGAAAATCCGAGCGGGCAAAGCCATAGGCCGCTGGCGCGCCGATGACGATGCAAAGTATGGTCGACGACACCGAGATCAGCACCGAATTGATCGCCAGCGGCCAGTATTCCTTGTCGATGAAGACCGCCGGATAGTTGGAGAACGTCGGCGTAAAAGCCCATTTTGGCACCGAGGACAACAGGTCGACGCGGTTCTTGAACGAGGCCAGCACCATCCAGACGTAGGGCGTCAAGGCCACCACGACAGCGACCAGCAGCACGGCCCAGGCAAAACTGCTCCAGGCGCGGTTGGTGGATTGATCGATCATCGCAGCGCCCTCAAAACGACGCCGCCTGCTTGCGGCTCGACCAGTAGACGGCCTTGTAAAAGACGGAGCACAGGATCAGCACGACGAGATAGATCATGAAGGCGACCGCGGCGCCGTAGCCGAGGTCCCAGTTGCGGAAGTTGACGCGGTAGGCGTAGATCGACACCAGTTCGGTCAGCGTTCCCGGACCGCCGCCGGTCATCAGGAAAACCTTGTCGAACTCCTTGAACGCGTCGATGCCGCGCAGCAATAGCACCAGCGCGATGACGGGCCGCAGCAGCGGCAGCATGACATCGCAAAAGATCTGAAACGGTTTTGCGCCATCCATCATCGCCGCCTCGAACGGCGCGCGCGGCAGGCTCATCATCCCGGCGAGCATGATCAGGGTGACGAAAGGCGTCCACTGCCAGACATCGATGGCGACGATGGTCGGAAACACCAGGTCGGGTGCCGAAAGCACCGCCGAATTCTGCGCAAGCAGGCCGACCTTGCGCATGTAGAAGGTGAGCATGCCGAAATCGCCCTGCAACAGCAGCCGCCAGATCAGCCCGACGGCGACCGGCGCGATCATCATCGGGATGAGCAGGAGTGTGGTGAGAAGCCGCTGGCTGGCGACGAAGCGGAAGATCAGGAAGGCCAGCGCAAAGCCGAGCAGGAATTCCAGGCCGACGGCGATGATGACGAATTTCAGCGTCAGCAGGAACGATGCCCAGAAGAATGGGTCGTTGCGCATCAGCTTGCGGAAATTGTCGAAACCGACGAAGGCGCCCGCATGGCTGGCGTCGGCGAAGCTGAGGTCGGTCAGCGCGGTGTAGACCATGTAGTAGAACGGGCCGACCAGGAAGACGACGACGAGCAGCGTCGCCGGCAGCATCAAGAGCGGCCCCACCCCACGGTCGAGAAGCGGCATTCCGCGCGGCGATGGAGTGCGGTTCGTCACGGGCGTTTCCTGCGGACAAGAACGGCTACCCGCTTGTGCGGGTAGCCTCTGCGCGACATCTCAAGGCCTATCGTGCCGGATAGGTCATGGGTGCGCAAGAACCGAGCAGTGTCGAGATGTCGGTGGCGGCGGTGTCGAGGGCGGCCTGCGCCTCCTTTTCGCCGGCGAGGTAGGATGACAGTTCGCGCACCAGTATGTCGGTCATCTCGGCCGATTGCGGCAGCGTCGCCTTCGGCACCGCATGCTCGTTGGCCTCCATCGACGCCTTGGCGTAGGGCAGTTTCTGCACCTCCGCCGAGGCATAGACATCGGGCCGGCCCGAGGCGCCGCCATTGAGATGCTGCTCGAGCTGGCGGTCATAGCCCATCATCCACTGGACGAAGAGGAAGGCGGCCTGCTGGTTCTTCGAATAGACCGGGATCAGATAGGTCCAGCCCTCGACCTGGCCGATCTTGCCGCCGTCGCCTTGCGGCACGAGATCGAAGCCAACCTTGCCGACCACGGTGGAGGCCGTGGTGTCGACCGATACGGCATAGGTTGCGTCGTTCCACATGATCAGCTCGGTGACCTTGGCTTGCTGCATCAGCGCCATGACATCATCCCAGAAATAGTTGAGGCTGTCCGGCGGCGAGAATTGCAGCAGGCTCTTGTAATATTCGAGCGAGGCGACGGCCTTGGGGCTGTTGACGATGACCGGGCCGCAGGCCGAGCCGCTCTTCACGTCGAGCACGTCGCCGCCGAAGGAATAAAGGAAGTTGAGCCACTCATACCACAGCGCCTCGTGGCGCTTGCCCTGCAGGGCGGTGCCGTAAAAGCCCTGGTCGGGGCGATAGAACCATTCGGCGATATCGCGATATTGCTTCCAGTCCTTGGCGGGAGCGAGGTCGTAGCCATACTTGGCCTTGAAGCCTGCCTGCTCCTTGGGATCGGCGAGCAGGTCCGAGCGATACCACATGAACATGTTGAGCACTGTGAAGGGGAAGCCGTACTCCTTGCCGTCATACCAGGAGATTTCGTGCCAGGCGGTCTGGTAGAGCTGCTTCTCCGGCTCGAAGCTCGGATCGCGCAAAGCCGGGTCGGCCATCATCTTGGCGATTTCGACCAGATGGTTGTTGGTGGCGAACTTGCCGAGTTCGCGATGCGGCTGGATGATGACGTCGTAGCGGCCGCGGTGCGAGTTGAGATCGAGCTGCACCTTGTTGACGGCTTCCGAGTGCTCGTACATCTCGACTTCGACATGGATGCCGGTCTGTTTTTCAAACTCCGGCGCCATCTTCTTCAGCGCTTCGAGCGGCGGCAGCGCCTCGCCGACCATGCGGATGGTCTGGCCGCTATAGGGTTTCGACGCCTCTTTCAGATCCCACGCGGCCGCTTGTGTCACTTGCCACGTCAGGGGCCACACAAATACGGCTGCGACGAGCAGTCTGGACGCAGTACGTCTCAGCGGCTTGAGCATTCTTCCCTCTCCCTAGAAGTCGTGCCTGGCGGGCTGGCGCCCGTTCTGTCATAAAATGTGTGGTACTGCAAATCAAAATGTGGCACCTTGCAACAAATGGCTGGGAGGTGTTAACAGACCGGCAGCAAACCGGCTTTCCCGACCAGGCGAGGGACCTTTCGGATGGACTTCATCTTCATGCTGACGCGCAACGATCGCACGGTCGAGGACTGTCTCGACCTGGTCGAATTGATTGAGCCGGTCGGCCTGAAGCATGTCGGCTTCAAGGATATTGGCGTCGCGCCGGATGTGCTGCGCAAGCTCGCTGTCGCCATTGGCCGGACAGGCGCCACCACTTACATGGAAGTTGTCTCGACGACGGCTGAGGCCTGCCTTAATTCCGCGCGCATCGCCAGGGATCTCGGCGTCCGGCGCCTGCTCGGTGGAACCCAGGTCGACGAGATCATGGCGTTGCTGGAGGGGAGCGGCACCGAATACTACCCTTTTCCGGGTCGGCCGGTCGGCCATCCGACCAAGCTCGGCGGTTCGGCCGAGGATGTCGAGGCCGACTGCCGCGCCTTCGCCGAGAAGGGTTGTGCGGGATGCGACATCCTCGCCTATCGCGCCACCGAGGCCGACCCGGCCGAACTGGTGCGCGCAGCCCGGCGCGGGCTTGGTCCGTCGCGGCATCTGATCGTCGCCGGCGCCGTGGCATCAGCCGATCGGATCAAGGCGATCAAGCTGGCCGGCGCCAACGCTTTTACCATTGGCACAGCGGTGTTCGACGGTTCCTATTCGCCGACGAAAGGTTCTATCCTCTCGCAACTGCGGGATGTTCTCGCGGATTGCGAGCGTGTCTAATGCCAGTCATCGGCATCGATCTCGGCACACAAAGCCTGAAGGCGATCGTTGTCGATGACGAATTGCGGCTGCGTGGCGAGGCCGCTGTGTTGTACCAGCCGGCCTTCCCGGCGCCCGGCTGGGCCGAACAGAATCCGGCGCTGTGGCTGGCGGCGCTCAAGCCGGCCATTGCCGGCGCGCTCGACAAGGCTGGGCTTGCGCCGTCCGACATCAAGGGCATTGCCATTGCCGGCCAACTCGACGGCTGTGTTGCGGTCGACAGCAGCGGCCAGGCCCTGACGCCGTGCATCATCTGGATGGATCGGCGCGCGGCGGCAGAGATCGCCGCCATCGATCCGGACTTCATCCGCGAGCGCACCGGTCTCGTTCTGGACGCCACGCATATGGCGGCGAAAATCCGCTGGGCCGCGCGCAACCTGCCCGAAGCGCGCCGAGTGGCGCTCTGGCATCAACCGGTATCATTCGTGGTCGCAGCGTTGTGCGGTCGTGCCGTCATCGATCACGCGCTGGCCTCGACGACCATGCTCTATGGGCTGAAGGAGCACAACTATGCCGGCGATCTGCTGGCGGCCTTCGACATCGATGCAGATAAATTGCCCGGCATCGACGATGCATCTGAGATCGCCGGCGCCTTGACCCACGCCGGCGCCGAGCTCACCGGTCTGCCTGTGGGCACGCCGCTGGCGGTCGGCACCGGCGATGATTTTTCGGCCGCCATAGGCGCCGGGGTTGTCGTGCCCGGTGTCGTCGCCTGCAATCTCGGCACGGCCGAAGTGGTCGGCGCGGTGTCCGGCACGCTTCGCCTCGACCCCGGCGGCCTGGTCGAGACCCATGGCTTTCTCGGCAACGGCTATTTCATCTCCAATCCCGGATGGCTCTCGGGCGGCGCGGTGACGTGGTTTCTAACAACCTTCGGCGTCGATTCGCCGGCGGCGATGTCGGAACTGGCGGCGACGGTGGTTGCCGGCAGCGACGATTTGCTGTTCTTGCCCGCGTTGTCCGGTGCCATGGCGCCGCGCTGGATCGCCGAAGCGCGTGCCGCTTTCTACGGCCTGACATCCTTCCACGGCAAAGCCGCTTGTGCCCGTGCCGTGCTGGAGGGCTGTGCCTTTGCCATGCGCGACGTGGTCGACCGGCTGGACGATCTCGATATCGCGACGGATCGCATCCGGCTCTCAGGCGGTGGCGCGCGCAGCCGGGTATGGGCGCAAATCCGTGCCGATGTCAGCGGCAGGCCGGTCGAGATCGCGGGTGCGGCCGATGCCTCGCCGATCGGTGCGGCAATCCTTGCCGCCGCAGCCATCGGCCTTACCTCCTCAGTGCAGCAGGCGGCTGAAAGGCTGGCCGGCCACATCGAGACGATCGACCCTGATCCTTCCGCCAAGGCCGCCTACGACAGAAGTTACCGCCGGTATCGCACCTTGTTCGATGCCCTGACCCCGCTTCATGCTGACTGACCGGACTGCATCCTATGTCCAGACAAATGCTCGATCGCCTTATTGCCGGCACGCTGCCTGACCCGGACAGCCAGGGAATGCTGTCGGTGCCGCTGAAGACCATCGTCATAGGGCGCGGTCTCGGCGATGAAGCCGATGCGCTGGTCAAGCCGCTGCCGCTCGGCCGCAGGCTCGCCGTTGTCATGGATCCCGACACAAGGCTGGCTCTCGGCGAGAGAGTGTCGATTGCGCTGCGCGGCTCCAGCGATGTCGACAAGATCATCCTGCCGCGCCATCCGCATCCCGACATGGACGCCGTGCGATCGGTGATCGCCCGCACGAAAGACGCCAGCGGTCTGGTCGCGGTCGGATCGGGCTCGATCAATGACATCACCAAATATGCCGCCCATCTGACCCAAAAGCCCTATGCGGTGTTCGGCACCGCGCCGTCGATGAACGGCTACACCTCGGTGTCTGCGGCAATCACAGAGGACGGCCTGAAGAAATCGCTGACGGCGAGCCTGCCGGTCGGTGTCTTCCTCGATCTCGATGTCATGGCGCGAGCGCCGCACCGGCTGATCGCTGCCGGCTTCGGCGATTCGATGGCGCGGCCGACCGCGCAGACCGATTGGCTGATGGCGCATCTGTTGCTCGGCACGCCCTACCGGGAGGCGCCGTTCATGCTTCTGGCTGAGGACGAGGAGGCGCTTATCGCCAAAGCCGGCGAACTCGGGACCGGCGACCTTGAGGCGATGGAAGTGCTGGTGCGCACGCTGGTCATGTCCGGTCTCGGCATGACACTGTGCGGCGGCTCTTATCCGGCCAGCCAGGGCGAACATCTGATCGCCCACTATATCGACATGCGGGGCCAGGGATTGCCTGAGGCGCATCACGGCGAACACATAGCGGTGACGACGTTGACGATGGCGCGGCTGCAGGAGCGCGTGCTGGCACTGCCGGAGCTGCAGCTCGCGCCGTCCGCGGATACGCCAGAACGCTTCATCGAGATCTTCGGCGAAACGCTCGGACGTTCCTGCTGGGCGGCATTCAAGCCCAAGCTGCTGGACCGCGAACGGGCAAACGCCATCAACACCATGCTGGCCAAGCAATGGCGCTCGCATCGTGAAAGGCTGGTGCGGGTGGCACGCCCGGCGCGCGAGATCGCGGCAGCACTGCGCGCCGCCGGCGCGCCGACCACGCCGCAGGAGGTTGCCATACCGGCTGGCTTCTACGACGAGGCGGTCGCCAATGCCCGGCTGATCCGCGACAGGTTCACCATGCTCGACGTCGCGGCTGCCTCGCTCGAAACGGTTGCGGCGGGAGCCTGAGCGGGTGCTGCGTCCGCTTGCCGACTTCACCGCGCTAGACCGGCGCAACATCGCCGTCGTTCTGACCGATATCGACGACACCTTGACCGACAAGGGACGGCTGCCGGCAAAAGCCTATGCGGCGCTCGAGCGGCTGAAGCAGGCCGGCTTCCTTGTCGCGCCGGTGACCGGCCGCCCTGCCGGCTGGTGCGACCTGATCGCGCGGCAATGGCCGGTCGATGGCGTGATCGGCGAGAACGGCGCTTTCTATTTCCGCTATGACGGCACTGCCAAGCGCATCGTTCGTCACTATGCCAGGAGTGCCGGGGAAAGGCAGGCTGACGCGGCGCGCCTGCGCGAGATCGAACGCGCCGTGCTCGCGGAAATTCCGGGTGCGGCGGTCGCCGCTGACCAGGCCTATCGCGAAGCCGATTTGGCGATCGATTTTCGCGAGGATGTCGCGCCGCTGCCCAAATCTGAAGTGCTGAAGATCGTCGCTATCTTTCAGCGCTATGGAGCGGCGGCGAAAATCTCGTCCATCCATGTCAATGGCTGGTTCGGCAAATACGACAAACTGTCAACAAGCCGGCTATTCTTGCGCGACTGTTTTGGTATAGACATAGACCACGACAAGGACAGCATTGTCTTCGTCGGCGATAGTCCAAACGATGCACCAATGTTCGGCTTCTTCCCCAACAGCGTCGGCGTCGCTAATGTGCTGGACTTCGCCGGCGAGCTTCCGGCGTCTCCCGCCTTCGTCACAAGCGGGCGCGGCGCGGAGGGATTTGCCGAGCTTGGCGACGCGCTGATTGCTGCAAAGGGAATGGAATAGTCATGGACCAAGGCCGACTGACGAAGAAGGAGCGGCACGCGCTTATCCTTTCGGAAGTGCGCCGGTCGGCGTCGATACGCATCTCCAAGCTCGCACGGCGCATCGGCGTCGCCGGCGAGACCATCCGCCGCGATCTCATCGAACTCGGCGATGCCGGGCTGATCAACCGCACCTATGGCGGTGCGACGATCTCGCTGGTGACATCAGAACCGGTGATTTCCGAGCGTGGCCTGACCCTGATCGAGGAGCGCGCCCGCATCGGCCGCGGCGCGGCAAGCCTTGTCGAGAAGGGCCAGATCGTGATGATCGATGGCGGTTCGACCACCTATGAGGTGGCGCGCAACCTTTCGCAGCTGAAGCGCGACCTGACCATCATCACCAATTCCACCGGAGTGGCCTCTGTGGCCGGCGCCAATCCGACCTTTCGGGTGCTGCTCTGCCCCGGGACCTATGATAGCCGGGAAGGCAGCGTGTTGGGCGAAGACACCGTCGAGTTCCTGCGCCGCTACAATGCCGACGTCGCCATTATCGGGGCATCGGGGATAAGCGCCGATGGTCCGAGCGACATGATCTCGGGTGCCGCAGCCGTTAAACGCGCGATGATATCGCGTTCATTGTCGACGGTGCTGGTGGTGACCCACGACAAGTTTGGCCGCAGCAGTCTCGAACGCATCTGCGGGCTCGATGACATTGCCGATATCGTCACCGACAGCGAACCGAAGGCCGACCTGCGCACTGCTGCCGAACAGGCGGGCACGGAGCTGCATGTGTTTGCCGCCGGCTGATCAGCAACTGCCTATCCGGCGGCATCCCGGTTGGTCAGCGCGATGTGGCAGCAGCCGGAGCCGTGGCCCGGCGTCCAGGTGACATTGTCGAAGCGCACGCCCGTTGCCTCGAACAGACCACGGTCGAAAGCGCCGGCGATGCGGCAGAGCGTGGCGAGTTTTTCATCACCGACACCGGCCTCGACCCAGGCGTCCTTCAGCGGACAACGCTTCACCTTGAAAGCGATGTGGTCCGGCCCGCGCTCGACATCCGTCGGATACATCAGGCCGCCATCCGGGCTGACGGCCAAAAATGCCTCGCCGATGGCCGGCGCGTCGTTAGGTCCGAAACGGGCGAAGGCGGCCGCCGCCACCTCCTTGCCGCGCTGCTCGATGGTGCGGATCATGATCGCCTCGGCCTTTTCCGCGCCGAGTTCGCCGGTCAGCTCGTCGAGAAACAGACGGTAGAGATCGGCGCGGTTGCGGAAGGCGGAATCGAGTTCGAGCGACAGTTTTTCGGCTCTGGCTTCTGGTTCGGTCATGGTACCTGCCTGCTACTTTTGTTCAATCTTGGCGCCGCCGCAACCAGCGCCTTGCCGATTGCCGACTGCGGCGCGTCGATTACGTTGCGGGCGTCGCCGCTCTCGGCGATCCGCCCGGCGTCGAGAAGAACGACGCGGTGGGCGATGGCCCGCACCACGCCGAGGTCATGGGAAATAAAGAGATAGGTGATCCGTTCCCTGACCTGCAGGTCGAGCAGCAGCTCGAGGATCTGTCCGCGCACCGAAACGTCGAGCGCCGACACCGCTTCGTCGAGCACGATCAGCGACGGTTTGGTCGCGATGGCTCGGGCGATGGCGACGCGCTGGCGCTGGCCGCCGGAGATTTCGTGAATGGCGCGCGAGGCGAGATCGGCTGCCAGCCCGACGCGCTCCAGCAAGGCAGCAATGCGGGCCGGCCTCTCGGCGCGGGAAGCGATGGCATGGATGCGCAAGGGATCGTCAAGCACGCGAGCCACCGTGGCGCGCGGGTTGAACGCGGCGAGCGGATCCTGGAAAACCATTTGCAGGCGCGCGCGCTTGGTGCGCAGGGCCGCACCCTTCAAGAGCAGAAAGTCATCGCCTTCGAACTGGACGGTGCCGGCGTCGGGCTCGATCAACCTAAGCACCAGCCGCGCGATCGTCGACTTGCCGCTGCCGGAGGGCCCGGCCAGCGCCAGCGTCTCGCCGGGTTCGATGGCGAAGGAGACACCGTCGACGGCCGCGATGGCCTTGCCGCCACGACGGTATCGCTTGGTAAGACCGAAGACGGTGAGCAAGTTCATGCCGGCGCCCGTCGTAGCAGCGGATCGGCGTCGAGGCCGAGATGGGCGTCGAGCAGCGTTCGCGTATAGGCATGGCGCGGGGCGTTTATGATTTGCTCCGTCGGGCCGAGTTCGATCAGTTCGGCGTTCCGGAATACAGCGATACGCTCTGCGAGTTCGGCGGCCAGCGCGATGTCGTGGCTGATGAACAGCAGCGTCATGCCGTCCTCCGCCACCAGTTGCCGAATGAGGCTGACGATTTCCGCTTGCACAATGGTGTCCAGCGCGCTGGTCGCCTCGTCGGCGATCAGCAGTTTCGGACCGGCTGCAATGGCCGCGGCAACAGCAACGCGCTGCTTCTGGCCGCCGGAGAGCTGGTGCGGGAAAGCACGCATGGCGGTTTGTGGGTCGGGCAGCCGGACACGTTGGAGCAGGGTTTTGGCTTTGGCGTAAGCTTGTGGCCAGTCGAGGCCGAGGTGGGTGCGGGCGACTTCGGCGATCTGTTTGCCGACGGTCATGACGGGGTCGAGGCTGGCGGAGGGGTCCTGGAAGACGAAACCAATGTCGCGGCCGGGAAGGGGGAGCGTGCTGGGCTCGGTTAATTTGAGAGGTCGGCGTTCCGTCACACCCCCCTCTGTCCTGCCGGACATCTCCCCCGCAAGGGGGGAGATTGCTCTCTCATCTCCGCCTTCGCCAACCACGAACGTTGCAGAAGGGAAGCCGTCGGCAAAGCTGCTGATCTCCCCCCTTGCGGGGGAGATGTCCGGCAGGACAGAGGGGGGTGGGAAGGATCGCGGCGCCTGAAATTGCCACTTGACATGCCCTTCAATCTTGGCGCTCGCCGGCAGCAGTCCAGCCACCGCCAGCGCCAGCGTGCTCTTGCCCGAACCGCTTTCGCCAATGACCGCCAGCCGCTCGCCGGCAATAACATCCAGGCTGACCCCCTTCAGCGCCGTCACCTCGGTCCCATCCCGCCGATAGTGCACCGAGAGATCGCGAATCTCAGCCAGCGCGGTCACGACAGGCTCCTCCGCACGACCGTCGTCTCCACCACGCCTTCGCCGGCGAGATAGATACCGAGCACGGTCAGCACGAGTGCGATACCTGGAACGATCGACAGGAAGGGCGCGGTGCGCAGCACAGTGCGGCCCTCGGCAATCATGCCGCCCCAGGTGACGCGATTGGGGTCGCCGAGACCGAGGAAGGAAAGCGCTGCCTCGGTGAGGATCGCGGCCGCCACGATTACCGAGGACAAGGCCAGCACCGGCGGCAGAGCGTTGGGAAGCACTTCGCGAAAAGCGATCTCAAGCGGATGCATGCCGATGACGCGAGCGCCGGCGACGTAATCGCGCTCGCGGATCGACAGCACTTCGGCGCGGGCTACACGCGCCGGTCCGGTCCAGGCGCCAAGCGCTATTGCCGTGACGACGACGCCGAGCGACGGCCCGACGACACTGACGAAGGCCAGCGCCAGGAGAAAACTCGGCACGGTCTGGAAGGCATCGGTGATGCGCATCAGCCCCTCGTCGACAAGGCCGCCGGCAAAGCCGGCCAGCGTGCCGACGACCGCGCCGATGAAGAGTGCCGCCGCCGCCGCCGCCAGGCCGACCGCCAGCGAGCTGCGGGCGCCGTGGAACAGTTCGGCCAGCACGTCACGGCCGAGCCGGTCGGTGCCGAGCGGCAGCGACCAGTCCTGGAACGGCGGCAGCAGTGCTGGTCCGGCAATGGCTTGCGGGTCGCCGGGGAAGAGCAGCGACGCAAACAGCGCCATGGCGAACAGAAGCGCCAGGATGATCGCGCCGGCGACCGCTTCCGGCCGGCGCAGGAA
This sequence comes from Mesorhizobium sp. M0771, assembly GCF_040320155.1. Classification (NCBI taxonomy): domain Bacteria; kingdom Pseudomonadati; phylum Pseudomonadota; class Alphaproteobacteria; order Hyphomicrobiales; family Phyllobacteriaceae; genus Mesorhizobium; species Mesorhizobium sp. M0771. The sequence goes on from NZ_JAMYPC010000007.1 coordinate 45,900, forward strand.
CCGCGGCAGCGCGCTCACGCGCTGGCCTCGCTGGCGCCGACGCGCGGGTCGAGGAAGGCGTAGGCGATGTCGACGGCAAGGTTGACGGCAATGACGAGGACGGCGCTGGTGAGGATGATGCCGAGCAGCAGCGGCGTATCGCGCGAGGCAACCGCTTCCTGCGCCAGCCGGCCGAGGCCGGGCACGGCAAAGACGCTCTCGATGACGACACTGCCGCCAAGCATCTGCGCCGATTGCAGGCCGAGCATGGTGAGCAGCGGCAAGAGCGCGTTGCGGGCGACATGGGCGAGCACGATGCGGCGGCGCGACAGCCCCCTGGCGCGGGCGGCGAGCACAAAATCCTGCCGCCACGCCTCGGCCATGCCGGCGCGCATCATGCGCAGATAGAGCGCGAGATAGATGAAGCCGAGCGCGGAAACCGGCAGGACGAGGTGGACGGCGATGTCGGTGGCGCGGTCAAAACCGGTCTTGTCCGAGGCCAGGCTCTCGATGCCGCCGATCGGCAGCCAGCGCAGGTCGACGGCAAAGACGACGATCAGCACCAGGCCAAGCCAGAAACCCGGCACGGCATAAAGCGCCAGCGAGCCGATCGACAGGAAGCGGTCGCGAAAGCTGCCGGGTCTGGCGCCGGCATAGATGCCGAGCGCCGAGCCCAAACCGAAGGAGAGCGCGGTGGCGGTGACCATCAGGAGCAGTGTCGTCGGCAGGCGTTCCAGGATGACGTCGCGGATCGGCCTTGAGAAAGTGACGGACTGGCCGAGGTCGAAATGCAGCAGCGCCCAGAGGTAGTTGGCGAGCCGGGTCAACTCGGACTGGTCAAGGCCCCAGCGATGGCGCAGCAATTCGATCATGCCGGCATCGCCGCCGGTCGAGACGATGTAGGCGTCGACCGCGTCACCGGGGGCGGCTTCCAGGAGGAGGAATGTGCCGATGATGACGATCAGCAGCACGAAGATGCTGCCGACGAGGCGACGGCGGATGAGGGTGAGGGCGCGGGTCATGGGGGACGCATGGCGGCGCGCCAGTCGGGAGAAGTGCGGTGTCTAGGCACCCCCCTCTGTCCTGCCGGACATCTCCCCCGCAAGGGGGGAGATTGGATTTCGCCTCTGCCTTCGCCAATCTTCGATGCCGAATGTACGCGACAGCGAAGCTGCTGATCTCCACCCTTGCGGGGGAGATGTCCGGCAGGACAGAGGGGGGTGTGACGAAACGCGGCCCTACGCCATGCCTTCACACCAATTTCTTCGCGAACTTTCATCCGCGAAATACTGTCACGATTCCAGATACGTGTCCGCCCAGTTCGAAACCGCCCAGCGCGGGTTGTTGGCGATGTTCCCCACCGTCTCGCGCGCGACGCTGATGAAGCTCCATTCGGCGACGTTGATCAGCGGCAGGTCCGCCGCGACCTGTTTCTGGAATTCCTTGTAGAGGTCGGTGCGCGCTGACGTATCCAGCGTCTCCGAAGCCTTGGCGATCAGCGCGTCGAGCGCGGCGTTCTTGTAGCCGCCCTGGTTGGAGAACGGCACGCCGTCGGGAATGCCGCTCTGCACCAGGATGGTGGTCGAGATCGCCGGGTCGCCGCGGAACACCGGCGGGCCGACGGCGAGGTCGAAGGCGTGGTCGGTGTAGACGGCCTTGATGTGCGCGGCCGAGTCATTGTTGACGATCACGGCGTCGATGCCGATTGCCGCCAGCGCCTGGCGCAGATAGTCGCCGAACTGCTTGGTCTCGTTGAAATAGGGTGCCGGCAGGAGTTTCAGCGCAAAACGCTTGCCGTCATCGGCGCGCTTGTACCCCGCGCCGTCGAGCAAGGCGTTGGCCTTGGCGACGTCGAATGGATAGATCGGCACGTCGGCAGTGTAGAATTGCGGATCGTTCTTCGGCACCGGGCCGGTGGCGGTGGCGGCATAGCCGAGGAACACCGTCTTGACGACGAAGTCCTTGTCGATGGCATGCGCGATCGCCTGGCGGACCTTCACGTCGGCCAGTTCCTTGCGACGATGGTTGATCTCGACGACGAGCTGATAGGTCAGCCCCTCATAGCCCTTGGAGATCACCTTCAGGCCCGGCACCTTGGAGATGCGGTCGAGATCGGCGAGCGGCACGGCGGAGAAGGCGGCGAGCTGGATCTCTTCGGCCTCGAGCGCCGCTGCAGCCGACGTGCGGTCGGGCAGCACCTGATAGATGATCTCGTCGAGATACGGCTCGTCCTTGGCCCAGTAATCGGCATTCCTGGTCAGCTTGTAATACTGGCCGGCCTTGTATTCGCCGAACTTGAACGGTCCCGTGCCGATGGGCGCGTTGTTGGCCGGGTTGTCCTCGATCTTGCCGACTTCGTAGATATGTTTCGGCACCACGCTCGACAGCGCCGGCAAGGCGTTGCGGATCAGCTGGAACGGCGTCGGCTTGGCGAATTTGAACACGGCGGTTAGATCGTCAGGGGTGTCGACGCTGGCCAGATCCTTGAACACGGTGCGGCCGAGATTTTGCAGCGGCTTCCAGATCTGCAGCGCCGAGAAGGCGACGTCGGCCGAGGTGAACGGCTCGCCGTCATGCCATTTGACGCCCTCGCGTAGTTTGAACGTCACCGACAGGCCGTCGGCCGCGCCCTCCCAGCTGAGTGCCAGCTGCGGCTGGAGCCCGTCCTTGCCTTCGAACGAGGCTTCGGCCAGCGTTTCGACGATCTTGCTGGAGATGAAGAAGACGCCGTTGGAGGCGACGATGGCCGGATTGAGGTTGCGCGGCTCGGAATCGGCGGCAAGCACGAGGCGGCCGCCCTTCTTCGGCGTCTGCGCCCAGCTGAATGTGGGCATGGCGGTGGAGGCCAGCAGTAAAACTGAGCCGCCAAGCAGCGTGCGTCTGGAAATATCCGACATGATCAACCTCCGTCCTCTCCGCGACCAGATGGGCGCACCCCTCGAAGCTGGCGGCACCCGCCAGCATCCTCGCGGCGATTATGGCCCTTGCCAAGGGTTTCGCCAGAGACGGAATTGGCGCATCTTTGCTTGGCTTTGAAATTTTCGTCCGCTGGACCAGTTTAGAGGTGGCCCTTTCATTCTGGTATTCTGGTAGGACCAGATTGCCTTAGTGTGCAGCAATGACGAGTGGTGACAGCCTGCCGAAGCAATCTAACCTGTTTCTGGCTGGACCAGAGTTAACGAAATGGTGCAAATTTGATCGAAGCCAAGGGATTGGACGCAGTACGGCCGGCGATCCCACTGATATCAGGGAGAGAAAGATGAACATTGCCCCGGGCAAGAGCGCCGTCAGCAATATCCCGTTCGACCAGGCGAGGGTCGACCGGCTGATGGAAGAGGCCGGCATCGATGTTCTGCTCGCGACGTCCAAGCACAACACGCAGTATCTGCTCGGCGGCTACAAGTTCATCTTCTTTGCCGCCATGGATGCGATCGGCCATAGCCGTTACCTGCCTATCGTCCTCTATGAAAAGGGCGGGCCCGATCATGCCGCCTATATCGGCAACCGCATGGAAGGCGCCGAGCACCAGAACAACCCGTTCTGGACGCCGACGCTGCATGCCGCCTGCTGGGGCACGCTTGATGCTGCCAATCTTGCGGTCGAGCACATCAGCAAGATCGGCAAGGCCGGCGCCCGCCTCGGCATCGAGCCGGCCTTCCTGCCGTCGGACGCCTATGCGCTGATCCGCAGGGCGTTACCGGATGCCAGGCTGATCGACGCGACCGGCATGCTGGAGAGCATGCGCGCCATCAAGACGGACGCCGAGCTGGAAAAGCTGCGTATTGCCTCCGAGCTAATCACGGATTCCATGCTGGCGACCATCCAGTGGGCGCATGAAGGCACGACCAAGGCGGAGATCATCGAGCATCTGCGGCGCGAAGAAACCAATCGCGGCGCGCATTTCGAATATTGCCTGCTGACGTTGGGCGCCAGCCACAACCGCGCGGCGTCACCGCAGGCTTGGAAAAAGGGCGACGTGCTGTCGATCGATTCCGGCGGCAATTATCACGGCTATATTGGCGACCTCTGCCGCATGGGCATTTTGGGCGAACCGGATGCCGAACTGGAAGATCTGTTGGCCGAGGTCGAGACAGTGCAGCAGGCGGCGTTCTCGAAGGTGAGGGCAGGCACCATCGGCGGCGACATGATTTCGCACGCGGAGGGCGTGCTGAAGGCGTCGAAGGTCGCGCCCTATACGGATTTCTTCGCCCACGGCATGGGGCTGATCACGCATGAGGCTCCGTTCCTGATGACCAACCATCCGGTGACCTATGAAGGCACCTATGCCGCCAAGCCGCTGGAGACAAACATGGTGCTGTCGGTGGAGACGACCATGCTTCACCCGACGCGGGGGTTCATCAAGTTGGAGGACACGTTGGCGGTGACGGATACGGGATATGTGATGTTTGGGGATCGGGCGCGGGGGTGGAATAGAGGTGGGATAGCCTAGCTCGGCGCTACCCCCTCACCCGGATTGCCATCCGAATTCCGAAGGGCAATTCGGGGCTATCCGACCTCTCCCCGAGGGGAGAGGAGTTTGCGCCGGCGCTGGCTTCTGCCTCTTCTCCCCTCGGGGAGAAGGTGGCCGCGAAGCGGCCGGATGAAGGGGGCCTTTCGCGATTACTTCCCCGCCGGGATCAACCTGAAATCCGGCAACTCCCGCAGCACCAGTTCGGGTCCGGCCGGCGAATAGACGACGAAGAGCTGCATCGGCCCATCGCCCGTGTTCAGTGTCGAATGGAAACGGCTTTCCGGCACATAGATGGTGCAGCCGGGGCCGACCTTGGCGACGACCGGATTGCCCTCCTCGTCCTCCACCATCTGCTCGCCATTGCCTGAGATGACGAAGATGATCTCTTCCGCGCCGGGATGGTTGTGGCGCGTGTGGCCCTTGCCTGACGGCAGGTCGACGACGCCGCCGGAAAAGCGCGTCGCGCCATTTACTTCCGGCGCGACTGTCAGCGACAGCTTGCCCCAGTCAAAGCCGAAGGCGCTCACGTCCTTCGGGTATACGAACACCTTGCTCTTGTCGGTCATGATCTCATCCCTTCTTTTTCTTCTGGTCGTGCAGCGTGACGGCCTTGAAATCCGCCGTCTGCCTGGCGATCGCGGCTTCAGCCGGCAGCCGTTCCATCGAACTCGCGCCATAAAAGCCATGCAGGCCCTTGCAGCGGTCGAGGATGTAGCGGGCATCATCCGGCATCGAGATCGGCCCGCCATGGCAAAGCAGGATGACATCCTTGCGCACCGAGCGCGCCGCGTTGGCGATGGCGTCGATCTCGACCACGCAGTCGTCGAGCGACTTGGCCGACGTGGCTCCGATCGAGCCGCCGGTCGTCACCCCCATATGGGCAACGACGATGTCGGCGCCGGCTTTTGTCATGGCGCGCGCCTCGTCGGGGTTGAAGACATAGGGCGTGGTCAGAAGATCGAGCTTGTGCGCCTCGGCGATCATGTCGACCTCCAGCCCGAAGCCCATGCCGGTTTCCTCAAAACTCTGGCGCATGCTGCCATCGAACAGGCCGATGGTCGGGAAATTCTGCACGCCGGAAAAGCCCATCGTCTTCAGCTCGGCAAGCAGCAGCGGCATGATGACGAAGGGATCGGTGCCGTTGACACCGGCCAGCACCGGCGTCTTTTTGACCACCGGCAGCACCTCGTAGGCCATTTCCTTGACGATCTCGTTGGCGTTGCCATAGGCGAGCAGGCCGGCAGCCGAGCCGCGCCCGGCCATGCGGTAGCGGCCGGAATTGTAGATGATGATGAGGTCGATGCCGCCGGCTTCCTCGGCCTTGGCCGACAGGCCGGTGCCGGCGCCGCCCCCGACGATGGGCACGCCGTCGGCGATCATCGCCTTGAACTTCTTCAATATGTCTTTGCGCGGTATTGCGGGCATTTGTTGGCTCTCACTATCTGGCGATGTCGAGGAAGGCCGCGGTTGCGGCTTTGGCAAATTCCGGATCGTTGATGTGCAACGGCAGGCGTGTGACGCGGCGCGTGGCGCTCGGCCTGATGGTGCGCTCGATGGCATCGAACAGCACGGCGTCGGCTTCGAGGTCGAAGAAGGCGCCGCCCTCGATGTCGAGTGCCGAGACGCCTTTTTCGGGGATCAGGAAATGCACAGGGCCCTCGCAGCGAGCGAGCCTGGTGCCGATCCACTCGCCTATGCCGCGGCATTCATTCGCCGTGGTGCGCATAAGCGTGACGTTGGGATTGTGCTCGTAGAACAGCCGGCCCCTAAACTTCTCGGGAATGGTCGGCGGCGCCCAGAAATTGACCATGTCCAGCGCGCCGACCGAGCCGACATAGGGCAGCTTGGTGCGGGCGATAGCGCCGAAGCGGTCTTCCGTCGCCGGCAGCACGCCGCCGAACAACAGGTCGCAGACTTCCGTCGTGGTGATGTCGATGACGCCGGCGAGCAGGCCCGAGTCCGCGAGCTTCTCCATCGAGCGGCCGCCGGTTCCGGTGGCGTGGAAGACCATGCAGTCGTAGTTGGCGCGCAGCTGGTCGGCGATGGCGGTCACGCAAGGCGTGGTGACGCCGAACATGGTGAGCCCGAGTGCCGGCTTGCCAGTGGCGACTGGCGCCGGCCTGGCGGCCATGCCGGCGATTGCCTGCGCCGCATTGTGCAGCACGACGCGTGACAGCCGGTTCAGTCCCGCCATATCGGTGACCGATGGCATCATGATGATGTCGGAGACGTCGACATAGGGCGCGGTGTCGCCGGAGGCGAGCGTCGAGACCATGATCTTGGGCAGCCCAAGCGGCAGCGCGCGCATGCCGGCAGTGATGATCGACGTGCCGCCGCCGCCGCCAATGCCGATCACGCCTGATATGTCGTCGCGCGACTGAATGAAACTGGTGAAGGCGGCGCCCATGCCGGCCACTGCCGTGCCGCGATCATCGATGCCGAGCACGCCACTGGCTCCATCCGGATGATGCGCCGCGACCTCGCTGGCCGGGATATCGACCGGCACGGTGGCGCCGCGCGTTCCGATGTCGACACGGGCAACCGAACTGCCGGTGGCGGCAATAGCATCGGCCAGGAAGGCAAGTTCCTCGCCCTTGGTGTCGGCTGTGCCCACCACGTAGATGCGCTTCATCGCGTTTCTCCCGTCACCGGCCGACCGGCGCCGGGCCGCCTGTCGCCCTTTGCCGGCCTTTCGGTGGGCAAAGGTCATTGCAATTTTTTGAGACGCGCGTATCGTATTGACATGGAAGTCTCACGTCAACAAGCCGCTGGGAACGACGACGCCAACGAAGCTGCCGAACGCGGCCCGCGGGCCCGCACAAAACGGCTGATGCTGGAGACGGCGACGCGGCTGATGCAGGCGGGCGTCACCCCGTCTGTCAGCGAAGTCGCGGAGGCGGCGCAAGTGTCGCGCGCCACCGCCTATCGCTATTTCCCAAGCCAGGCAGCCCTGGTGCAGGCGGTGGTCGACGAGGGGCTTGGGCCGATCCTGACCTGGCAATCGACGTCCACCGATGCCGGGCGCCGCGTCGCCGAACTGTTCGACACCGCCATGCCGCGCATCGAGGCTTTCGAGGCAACTTTCAAGGCGGCGCTGAAACTGTCGCTCGACCAATGGGCGCAGCGGCAGGCGGGCACGTTGGACGGCGAACCGCAATTCACGCGCGGACATCGCGTCCAGCTGCTGAAGGACGCCATCGCACCGCTCAAGGGCCGGCTGCCGCCGCGCGAGTTCAAGCGACTGGCACAGGCGCTGTCGATGATGTTCGGCGTCGAAGTGCTGATCGTGCTGAAGGATATATGGGAGCTCGATAGCCGCGGCATGCGGTCGGTCGCGCAATGGGCGGCGGGCGCGCTGGTGCGCACGGCGATGGCGGAATCAACGGCTGAAACCGATGCGGCCGTGCCAGCGGCATCGGCGAAATAGCGCCAATCTGGTTCGACCAGATTTGAACGACCACTACTGATGTTAACCAGGATGTAGATGCCGAAACAAGGCTCTCCTATATCAAGGAGTAGGAAAATTAAGGGAAAACAGTCGGATACATGAAGAATCCGGTTATGCAAGCTCCGATAGCGATCCAAGAAAGAGCTTGACGGCTATCCAAAATTGGTAATACCAGATTAGGAAAGAAAAGGCGGATCGAGAATGACAGCCGCAGTCCATTTCGGCAGGGCGAGGAGAATCATACGGATGGCGCGTGTTCCGTCCGCACGAGGTGGCGCATCGTGACGCAGACGTCGCCTCGCGCCAGTGACGGCAAGGGGATTGCGCTGCGCCTCGATGGGCTCAGCAAGGCCTATGGATCCGTGCGCGCCATCAACGACCTGAGCTTCGCCGTCGACGAAGGCCGCTTCTTCGTACTCTTCGGGCCGAGCTCCGTTGGCAAGACGACGACGCTGCGCACTATCGCCGGCCTCGTCCAGGCCGACTCCGGCACGCTTGAGATCGGCGGCCGCGACATGGCCCATGCGCCGATCGCCGGCCGAGGCATCTCGATGGTCTTCCAGTCTTTCGCGCTTTACCCCCACCTCACGGTCTATGACAATCTCGCCTACCCGCTGCGCGAGGAGAAAGCCGCGCGCGCCGAGATTGACAAGCGGGTGAAAGAGACCGCCGAGATCCTGAAGCTGACACACCGCCTGAAGGCCAAGCCGGCAACCCTGTCCGGCGGAGAGCAGCAGCGCGTCGCGCTCGGCCGCTCCCTGATCCGCCGGCCAAAGATTCTTCTGCTCGATGAGCCGCTCACCAATCTCGACGCCAAGCTTCGGCACGAGACGCGCGCCGAGCTGAAGCGGCTGCACCGCCAGTTCGGCATGACCGTGATCTATGCCACGCCCGACGAGATCGAGGCTCTCTCGATGGGCGAGACGATCGCCGTCATGCGCGATGGGGGCATCGTCCAGATCGGCACGCCAGACGAGCTTTACGAGCAGCCGATCAATACCTATGTCGCCAGCAAGATCGGCTCGCCGCACATGAATCTGTTCACGGCCTCGGTGCGCGCCGACACCAGATCTTTCGACACGCCGCTCGGGACTCTGGTTCCGGCGACGGCGCCAAAGACTGCCGATGCCAACGAGGCCGCGCTGATCGGCATTCGCCCGAGCGACATTCGGCTCGCCGCCAAGGGCGAAGCCGGGGTTGCCTCGAAGGTGCATCTGGTCGAACCGCTCGGCGACATAACGATCGTCTCGGTCGAGGCCGGCGGCGAGATGTTGCGCATGGTGCTGCCGGAAGCGATCGCCGCCAGCATCAGGACCGGCGATTCGGCATCGATCGCCATCGATAACAGGAAAATCCACGTCTTCCGCGCCGCGAGCGGCCAGGCAATGACCTGACTCGAACGGCGAGAAGCAATCCGGTTAACCAAGGGAGGAAACGCGAATGACGGCGATGACCAAACTGAAAGGGCTAGCGACAGCCGCAAGCTTCGCTGCCACACTACTGGTGGGAGGCGTGACCTATGCCTCTGCCGAAGAAGTGACGTTGACGATGGCGGTGCCGGATTGGCCCCCGACCCGCATTATGAAGAAGTTCTTCGACGAGCAGTACAAGCCGAAGTCTGGCAATACTGTGAAGCTCGATGTGGACTTCATTCCGTGGCCGGATTTCTACACCCGCGTCAACGCCTCGTTGACCTCGGGCGAAAAGAAGTACAACTTCATCGTGTCGGACTCGCAGTGGCTGGGCGCCTTCGTCGAAGGCGGCTACTTCCGCAAGATCAACGATCTCATCGATGCCGACCCGGAACTCAAGGCGACGATGGAGTCGATGCATCCCGCCGTGCTCAACGCCTACTCGACCTATCCCAACAGCACGCCGAACTACTACGGCTTCCCGCAGTTCCCGGACGTGCTGGTCACCTACGGCCGCAAGGACGTGCTCTGCAACAACGACGAGCAGGCCGCCTACAAGGCGAAGTACAATGAGAAGCTGCCCTGCACCGGCGAAGAAATCGACGCCATGGACTGGAACACGTTCGAGCATGTTGGCGAATTCTTCCAGCGCAAGAAGGGCGACAAGCTCGCCGGCCAGGTGCTGGATGACGATTTCTATGGCATCGCCTATCAGGCAGGCAAAGGCTACGACTTCTCGACGAGCTCGGTCCACACGTTCGTCTGGGAGCATGGCGGCGGCATCTGGGATGAAACCAAGGCCCCGACCGGACATGCCGAAGGCGTCGTAAACTCCCCGAAGTCCATCGAGGGCATGGAGCATTTCCTCAAATTGCTGAAGTTCATGCCGCCGGTGGTCAAGACCGGCACCATGGACATCTTCGTCTCGGACCAGTTGTTCCGTGAAGGCAAGGTGGCCATGAACATCGACTGGATCGGTCTCGCCGAAGCCTCGCTCGATCCCAAGACGTCGAAGGTTGCCGACAAGCTGGTGTTCGGATTGGCGCCAGGCCTGCGCGGTGCCGACGGCAAGGTGAATCGTACGTCACAGATCGGCGGACAGCCTTTCGTTCTCACCACCTGGACGACGCCTGAGCAAATCAAGGAAGCGGTTGGCTTCGTGAAGTGGTGGCTCTCGCCTGATATCCAGCACCAGTTCGCCGCCGGCGGCGGCCAGTCCGCGATCAAGTCGGTCTACAGCGATCCGAAGTATGTGACCTATCGTCCGTGGGACCGCGCCTGGGCGAACTCGCTCGACTGGCAGAAGGACATGTGGCACGTGCCGCAGTTCTTCGAACTGCTCACCCAGCAGCAGGACCAGTACGACCTAGCCATCACTGGCAAGCAGGACGCCAAGACCACCTTGGATAACATCGCCAAGTTCCAGGAGGACCTCCTGAAGAACGATGGTCTTATCCAGTAACCTTCCGACATAGCTGCGGGGAGCGGGCAAAAGCCGCTCCCCGTCATTGCCACTTCAGGCGCTCCATATTTCGGACTCCCATGACCGCTGTTTCAAGCACGCTGCTGACACCACGCCTTACCGCGGTTGTTGCCCACAACTGGAAACTCGCCATCGCTGTCGCTGTCGTCGTGTCGGCCATATCAATGGCGGGCTTGCCTGCGGCTGTCTCCTTCTGGGTGGTGGGCGCCGCGGTGGCGTTGGTCGCGGCCGCATTTACCGTCAACGCGTATCGCCGCCACTACTTCGGCGCCTTGCTGGTCGCTCCGGCAATCGCCGTTCTGTTTGTGATGAATATCTTCCCCCTGCTGTGGTCGCTGGGCCTTTCGTTCTTCGCCTACCAGGCAAACCAGCAGACGATCCGCTTCGTCGGACTCGGGAACTACATCCGGATCCTTACCAACGATCTCGCTGCTCACGCGACTTGGGGCGCGCTGATCAACACCGCCATGTTCGTCGTGTTCACCGTCTCCGCGCAGATGATCGTCGGCTTTCTGCTGGCCATCCTGTTCGCCAAGCAATTTCCGCTGCGCAAGTATTTGTTGATCCTGGTGCTGACACCGATGATGCTTTCGGTTGTCGCCTCTGGCGTGTTCTTCACCTACTACTATGACCCGACATTCGGGATTCTCAGCTACGTCATCAATTCCATCTCCGGCAACCAGTTCATCCTGATGAGCAACAAAGTCGGTGCCGTGGCGGGAATCGTTTTCGCCGACGCATGGATGTGGTCGCCCTTCGTCATGCTCCTTGTGCTGGCGGGCCTCGTCTCGGTGCCGAAATACCTTTACGAGGCCGCTGCCATCGACCGTATTTCCAGCTGGCGGCAATTCTGGATGATCACCTTCCCCTACATCCGCGGCCTTCTGATGTTGGCCCTTCTCTTCCGCACCATCGAGGCATTCAAGCTGGCGGATCTCGTCATCCTCCTCACCAAGGGCGGCAACGACACGCTGACGATCTCCTATCACTTGATCCGCATCGCCAACGAGCAGAACAAGACGAGTGAGGGCGCGTCGATCTCCTATCTGATGCTGTTCATGGTGATCGTTCTCACCAACCTCTACCTGTACCTCGCAAACCGCCGTACGCAGGGAGCCTAACCCGTGACCGAATCGATATTGGGAAAGCTCGGCTTCCGCAGGGCCAGCGGAGTAGACGAGGCCGGCTGGGGGCGGACGCTCGCCGTGGCCGTCGTCGCCTTTATCTATTTTCTGCCGGTGCTGTTCATCATATTCACCGCCTTCAAACCGCAGGGCGACGCGCTTCTGGTGCCTCCGACGCTGTCGCCCACGTCGCTGTTCGGCTTGATTCCGGATCATTTTGTGTTCAAGCCCACGCTCGAAAATTTTGGGTCCGTCTTTTCTCGCTCGATGACGTCGGGCGGTGCCCCGGAAGCGACAGGATTCGACCGTTATTTCTTCAACTCGATCTTCATCGCCTCGGCTTCGGTGCTGCTGGCGCTGGTCATCGGCACCCTGGCGGCCTTCGGCTTCTCGCGCTATCCGCTGAAAGGCAATGACACCTACCTGTTCATCATCCTGACCACGCGCATGCTGCCGGCGATTGTGGTGATCATTCCGGTGATCCTGATGTTCCGCGTAGTGGGCCTGTCGGGCTCGTATCTCGGCATCATCATGCTCTACACCGCCTTCAACCTGGCCTTCACCATCTGGATGATGAAGAGCTTCTTCGATGAATTGTCGCCAGACGTCGAGGATGCCGCCCGCCTCGACGGATCGTCCGGAATGCGGGTGTTCTTCAAGATTTGCCTGCCCCAGGTCATTGCCGGGCTCGCCGCCACGTTCGTGTTCGGCCTGATCCTCACCTGGAACGAGTTCCTCTTCGCCCTCTTGCTCTCGGGGCCCGACACGAGGACGGTCCCGGTCGCCATGAACCAGGCCGTGTCGTCGGGTGGACGCGGCACCGACTGGACTTTGCTTGCCGCCATCGAAACCCTGTTCCTCGTCCCAGTCTTCCTGGTCACCTTCTTCTTGCAAAACCATCTGTTGCGCGGTGTTACCTTCGGCACGGTGAAGCGCTGAGATGTCAACCATCGAACTCCGCAAAGTCACCAAGCGCTTCGGCTCCTTCACCGCGGTCAAGGACGTTGACCTGTCGGTGGCCGCCGGTGAGGTCGTCTGCCTTCTCGGCCCGTCCGGCTGTGGCAAGACTACGACCTTACGCGTCATCGCCGGGCTGGAAAGCGTCACTGACGGCGAGGTCGTCGTCGCCGGCAAGGTGATGAACAAACTGCCGCCCGAAAAGCGCGACATCGCCATGGTGTTCCAGTTCTACGCGCTCTACCCGTCGGCATCGATCGCCGAGAACATCGCCTTCCCGCTCTATCATGACGGCATTTCCGGGGCTGAGCGGACTGCCCGCGTCAACCGCGTCGCCGCGATCCTTCACTTGGAGCACGTTCTCGACCGGCTGCCGAACCAGATATCCGAGGGCGAAAAGCAGCGCGCCGCCATGGCCCGCGCCATCGTCCGCGACCCCAATTGCTTCCTCTTCGACGAGCCCTTGTCGCGTCTCGATGTCGAACTGCGCCAAACCATGCGTGGCCAGATCAAGGAAGTGCTGCAGGGCCTCTCCAAAGCGACCGTGATCGTGACCCATGACCAGCTCGAAGCGCTCACCATGGCCAACCGCATCGCCATCATGAAGGACGGCCTGATCGAGCAAGTCGGCTCACCGCACGAGGTATTTGCCAAGCCCGCCAATGCTTTCGTGGCGAGCTTCATCGGCACGCCGCAGATGAATCTTCTCGAGGCCGACCTCAAGGCCTTCGCCGATGGCACGGCGGACATGACCGTGGCCGGCATTAGTCTGGCGATCCGCACGGACGCGGCGGTCGCGCGCCTGCAGCCCGGCAAGGTGACGATCGGTGTCCGCCCCCGTGCTTTCACCGTGACCGATACGGGGGACCGTGGCACCATCTCCGCCAGAGCCGAGCTCATCGAGCCCATGGGCGCCGAAACCCTTATTCATGCCCGCACGGCGGCAGGCGCCGACATCCGCGTCGTGGTGACGAGAAGCCAGTGGGTCAAGGTCGGCGAGGCGCTGAATCTACGCCCCGATCCCAGGCAAACCCATGTCTTCGATGGCGCCGGAAAGGCGGTGCGGTCATGAGCGACAGTTCTTCCGGCATGAGCCGCGCCGGCGCGTTCCGCCTCGAGCTCTTCATCATTGGCCTCGGCGTCTTGGCGCTGGTGCTGATCTTTCAACCCTTTTCCATCGGCCTGTACGCGGTCGGCAGCGGTCTCGTGGTGCTTGCCGGGCTCATCAACAACCTGCTGCCGTTGGCCCAGCCGGGCGTCAAGGCGCGCAGTGTGGTGACCGTAGCGCTGGTCGTGGCGCTGGTCTTCTGCATTGCGCTGCTGGTATCGACCACGGCGGCGCATCTCTACGGCGTCTTCTTCCTCAATCCACCGGACCCCAACACTCTCGCCGGCAAGGCGCAGCTCGCCACGCCGCCTTTCTACAAGCAGGCTTTCGTGTGGGAAATCGCCGCCGCGGCGGTGATTCTCGCGCTGATCGTCACCGCTCTCAACAAGACAGCGCGATGATCAGCAGCTGACGCTATCCGGCAGGTCGCGCTCGCGCCCGTCCGCGACGGTCGGTGTGCGTCGCCCTCTCAACTCTCACGCCGTCATCCTCCGGCTTGACCGGAGGACCCGACGCCGAGATCAAGGATCGTGTCGACCGCGCCGCCAAAACACTCAGGATCGAACATCTGCTCGACCGCAAGACCGATCGTCTGTCCGGCGGCGAAATGCAGCGCGTTTCGATCGGCCGCGCCATCGTGCGCAAGCCGCGCGTGTTCCTGATGGACGAACCGCTGTCGGCGCTCGACGCCAAACTGCGCGAGGCGCTACGCACGGAACTGAAGAACCTGCAGATCCAGCTCGGCGCCAACTTCCTGTTCGTCACCCACGACCAGATCGAGGCGATGTCGATGGGCGACAAGGTGGGCGTGCTCAACCATGGCCGCATCATCCAGACCGGCACGCCGCACGAGATCTACAACAATCCGCGCGATACCTACGTGGCCAGCTTCGTCGGCTCGCCGCCGATGAACCTGATCGATGGCAAGCTGGTCAACGGCCGCGCGGTGATGGCGCCGCTGAATTTCGAACTGCCTTTCTCTGGGGGTGCCAAGGCGGGCGGTGCGACCGACGGTCGCCCGCTCGTCTTCGGTATTCGACCTGAGGATGTGTATCTTGAAAGCGGTGCGCCGGTCGAGGCACGCGTCCACGATGTCGAGAACCATGGCGTGGAAAAGATCCTGACTCTGCGGGTCGGCGACACGACGCTGCGCGCCACGGTGCCGGCCAGAACCGATGTCCACATCGAGCAGCCGGTGCGCTTTGCCTGGAATCAGGACAAGGTGGTGCTGTTCGACAAGGGCAGCGGCGTGAGCTTGCGGCACGCCAGCTAGTTGCGGTCGAACGACGGCGCCGCCTGACTATTTCTGGAAGTAGGTCTCGTAAGGCGTATCGTTGATCAGCAGGATCACGCACTCCGTCTCCGAGAGGCAGGCGTCGTCGTGCATCTCGTTGGCCTTCTGGGTCCAGTAGGATCCCGGCGGCAATTCGACCTTCGTCGCTTCGCCGCCGTCCATTTGCCAATGCGCCCACAGTCCCTTGATGACCACCGCGCGATAGTCGGCGGTGTGCGCATGAACCGGCGCGCGCCAGTTGCCGGGAACTTTCAGCAAGGTGCCCGCCGGGCCTTTGGCCCGGTCACCCCACAACGGGCCAAGGCGATGCGGCTGGTCTGGCACTTCGGCGACATAGGGGATCTTGTCGGCCGGGAGATAGCTGTCCTCGAGGGCAAAGGCGCGAGCGGGAAAGACGCAAGACGGCGAGCGCCAGAAACGCGCCGTCTTCGGCGGCCTGGTGGTCGACAATGCCGGTGTGGCCAGCGCCTTCGCCTATTGTGGCGCTGCGACCTTGCTGGCGGCGATCGTTGTGTTCGCGCGCGGCCCTAAGCGCGTCGAATAGCCGATAGCCATCCTTGGCTAAAGCAGCGGGCCCGAGAACTATCAAGGTTTTCGGGGCGTTGCTTTTGTGGTGAGAGGCCACCGTAGGGTCAGACCGCGCGGCCGTCGAAGTCGAAGACCGGCAGGCCGGTGGGATCGAAATCGGCGACGCAGTTGAGGTTGACGTAGGCGCTGCGTTCGCTGCCCTGACTGACATCCTCGGCAAAGGGATGGATGCCGCAGGTCCGGCAGAAGCGATGCGCCATTGCATGATTGCCGAATGTGTAGGTGCCGAGATCGTCGCCCCACGCCAGCACCGTCAGGCTGTCATGCGGGATGGCGGCCAACAGCGCGCCCTTGCGCGAGCAGATCGAACAATTGCACCTCACGGCGCCGGTCAGCTGCGCCTTGAATTCGAACGCAACCTTGCCGCAGTGGCAGCTGCCTTTGTACAGCATCAGTCCCTTCCTATCGCTGGCAGGTGCAAAGGCACGCTGTCCGGGCTATTCCTTCCGCTGACCTAGCGGCCCATATGCCTTAAAGACGCTCCACCTTGACGGAATCCGACATCGACATGCAATCAATCCGCGATCGTCTCGAGATCATCCTGTCACGTCTTGCCAGTTGCGCGGCAGGCGAGAAGGTGTTCACCAAACTCTATGCCGAGGCGGCGCGCGCAGCGGCCGAGGCCACCGATGCGCGCAAGAAGGCCGGCGTATCGCTCGGGCCGCTCGACGGCACCATCGTGTCGATCAAGGATCTGTTCGATGTCGCCGGCGAGCCGACCACGGCCGGGTCGCTGATGCTGAGGGACACCGCGCCCCGTCGGCACGACGCTGCGGTCGTCAGCCGTCTGCGCCAGGCCGGCGCCGTCATCATCGGCAAGACCAACATGACCGAATTCGCCTTCACCGCTATCGGCGACAACATGCACTACGGCACACCGGGCAATGCCGCCGACACCAGCCGCATTCCAGGCGGTTCGTCGTCGGGCGCCGCCGTGTCCGTTGGCGAGGGGACGAGCGACATTTCCATCGGCTCCGACACCGGCGGTTCGGTGCGCATCCCGGCATCGCTGAACGGCGTCGTCGGTTTCAAGCCGACGGCGCGGCGCGTGCCGCTGACTGGTGCCTATCCCCTTTCCGCGACGCTGGATTCGATCGGGCCGCTGGCGCTGAGTGTTGCTGCGTGTGCCCTGGCTGACGCCGCGATGACGGGCGAGCAGATGCCGCAACTGCACCTGCCGTTAGCGCTTGCCGGGCTTCGTGTCGGCATTCCGCGCGGCCTGCTTTTCGAAGACACGGAAACGGAGATTGCCGCCGCGTTCGATCGCAGCCTTGCCGGGATCGAGCAGGCAGGCGCGTGGCTCACGGACATTTCGATCGACGACCTCATTGCCGATCTGCGCCTGGCCACCAAACGCGGCTCGATCGCGGCCATGGAAGGTGCTGAAATCCATGCCGACTGGCTGGCGACGGGCGCATCGGTGCCGGTCGATCCCCATGTCAGCGGGCCGCTGTCGCGGGCGGCGGCCATACCGACGCCGGTTTATATCAGGGCAATGCGTCGTCGCGCGGCACTGTGCATAGCCATGGACGAGCGGTTGGGTTCGGTCGATGTGCTGGCTCTGCCGACCACGCCGGTGACAGCGCCGACTATCGTTTCGATGGCCGAGGATACGGCTCTGCGTGAACGCACCGAAGGTCTGCTGCTGCGCAACACCCAGGTCGCCAACCAGTTCGACCTCTGCGCGATCTCGCTGCCGATGCCCGGCATGACGCTGCCGGCCGGGCTGATGCTGGTGGCGCGCAATGGCCACGACCACCATCTGCTGCGCATCGCGGCTGAAATCGAGCGGCTGCTTGGTCGGTAATAGTCAACCCGACGAGCAGTGCTTGCGTTCGCTGTCCTTGGCGGTGCGCAGGATGCCCGTCGCGAACAATGTCGGCACGTCGTGCTGCTTGCCGTTGAAGCTGTGTGGCCGGTTCTCGATTGTTCCTGTGACAACGAGCTTGCCGGCATAGAGCTTGTCGGAAAGGTCAAGCGCCTTGTCCTGCTGCGGCAAGCCGTCGATGTCGACCCACACACCCTTGACGACCTTTCCGGTGGCGAGGTCGAGCGCGCTGGTAGAAGGGCAGGGCGCCATCACGCAGCGCAGGCCGTTGTCGCAAGGCACGTAGCTGCTTTCGGCCTGAGCCTTGGCTGTCCCTACGCTTGTACCGGCAATCAGAAGAAGAACTCTCACGACGCTCTTGACCATATCGGCGAAGGTCGCCGCCAAATCCGCGAAAATTGAGGCGGCTTGCAGAAACGTCAGTCGGCAGGAAACCGTCTGCGGTAATGCTCGACCACGTCGGGATTGCGCAGATTGACAGGCAGCCGGTTGGCCAGCACCAGCAAGGTCTCGCCGGCCGCGCCCACGCCCATGCGCATCATCGATTGCTCGGTGATCCCCGCCATATGCGGGGTGACGATGACATTGTCGAAACCGAAATAGGGATGGTTTGCCGGCAGCGGCTGGGTGGCAAAGACGTCGAGTGCGGCGCCGCCGATCCGGTCTTGGCGCAAGGCCTCGATCAGCGCCTCGTCATCGATCACCGGCCCGCGCGAAATGTTGATCAAAAGCGCTTCCGGCTTCATGCGGGCAATGCGTTCGCGGCTGATCAGTCCGCGCGTTTCCGGCGTCAGCGGGCAGCAGAGCACGATGATGTCGCTCTGTTCGACCAGCGCATCGATCGACAGGAAGCCGATCCTGTCGGGTGCCGGCTGCATGCTGCGGGTCGTCGCCACGACGTCGAGGCCGAAGCCGTGCGCGGCGATATGGGCGACCGCCTGACCGATGGCGCCGAAGCCGATGATGCCGATGGTCTTGCCGGCAAGCTCGCTGGCATGGCTGGCGTGGTCGCGGCCGGCATTCCAGCCCTTGGCGCGCAAGTCGCGGTCGACCGAACGGAAGCGCCGAAGCAGGGCAAGGGCCGCGAACATCACATATTCGGCGACCGAACGCGCATTGACCGCCGGCACGTTGGCGACCAGCACGCCGGCCGCGGCCGCGGCCTCCATGGGCACCATGTCGAGCCCGGCACCGTGGCGGACCGCTGCTCTGAGTTTCGTGGCGTTTTCGAACAGCGACGGCGGCAGCGGTGCGCGAACGATGATGACGTCGGCATGCTTCGCCTCGGCGGTCAGCGTTGCCGCATCGAGCGCTGAGGCGACGACGAGTTCGCCGGCGCCCGCCAGCATGGCGGAGGCACGCGGGTGCAGCGTGTGCGTCGACAGGATTCTGGGCATGGGGCTCTCGCTAGTCGCAATTCTCAAAGGAAAGCGCCGCGCGCTTTTCCCAGAAAAACCGTTTCACACCTTTCCTGGAATTGCACTAGACCTTCTCAAGTGCCAGGCTTTGCGCTTGCGCCTCCCGGCCCTCGATGATCCCCTTCCAGTAGCTTTCCGCGCCTTGCAGGTGGGCGCTCATCAGCGCCTGGGCGAGATTGCCGTCGCGACGCAGCAGCGCCTCGTAGATCTGGATATGCTCGGCATGCGAGCGCACTGAGCGCTCGGGATCGTTGAAGTAGATCGGCAGCCGCTGCTCGCCCATCAGGTAATAGACACTGCAGATATTGTGGAAGACGCCGTTCTTGGTCGCCCGCACGATTTCGAGGTGGAATTCGCGGTCTTCCTTGGCGAGGCCTTCGCCGGCGGCGATGCACTCCTCCGAGGCTTTCAGGATCTCCCGCAGGCGTTCGAAATTCTCTTCGGTGGCACGCGAACAGGCAAGTTCGGCGGCCTTGATCTCGTGGATCTTGCGCAGTTCGACGGTTTCGTAGATCTGCACCGGATCGAGCGGCAGGCCCGCGCGGGCGAAAAGAGCCAAGGCTTCTACACTGGCCTGCCTGGTGTCGACATAGATGCCGGATTTGGCGCGGCGCTCGACGATGCGCATGGCCTCCAGAATGGCCAGCGCTTCGCGGATCTGGCCGCGGCTGACGACGAAATGCTCCGCCAGTTCGCGCTCCGAAGGCGTGCGGCCGGTCTCCTTGTCCGAATGGGCGAAGAGATAGGCGGCGAGCTCGGCGAGAAGGTTCTTTTCTTTCATCGTCAACCGCGTTGCGCGTGCGCCTCCAGGAACCGCTCCGAAATGGTGAATCCCAGACCCGGCTTTTCAGGGATCGCTATCATACCGTCCCTTGCTTCGACAGTCTCTTCGATAAGATCGTGGATCATCGGGTTGGCGCCGAGCGAATATTCGACGGTAAAACTGGCAGGCGAGGCCGCACAAACATGCAGGCCGGCGAAGAAGCATGGCGCGCCGGCCCACAGATGCGGGGCAAAGCGCAGATTGAAGGCACTGGCGATGGTGCCGATCTTCATCGCCTCGCTGATACCGCCGCAAAAGGCCGGATCCGGCTGGAAGATGTCGGCGGATTTCAGCACCGCGAGATCGCGGAAGGCGTAGCGCGTCGCTTCGCTTTCGCCGGTGGCGATCGGGATCGAGCCCGAGGCGCGCACCTCGGCCATACCAGCCTTGTCGTCGGCGATAACAGGCTCCTCGAACCAGGCGAGGTCGAGATCGCTGGCCAGGCTGATGAAGCGCTTGGCCTCGGCCACCGTATAGGTGCCATGCGCGTCGACCATCAACTCGACGTCAGGACCGAGCGCCTGCCGTGCGGCGCGGACGCGGGCGGCGGAAATGTGCGGGGCGCCGTCCATGGCGCCGACGCGCATCTTCAGCGCCTTGAAGCCGCCTTTGGCGATGTAGGATTTGAGCTGCTCGCCGATAGCCTCGGCGGCAGCCCAGCCGCCGGAGGCGTAGGCCGGCATGCGGTCGAGCTTGCGGCCGCCGATGAGCCGCCACACCGGCTGTCCCAACGACTTGCCCAGAATATCCCAGAGCGCGATATCGACGGCGCTGATTGCCGCAATGCTCATGCCGCGCCGCGCCAGCTGCGGCATGGCATGGCCGGCGCGCGCGGCACTGTCATGGCGCACGCCGTTGTAGAGCATCTCCCAGATCATGCCGATGTCGGCGGGGTCGCGGCCGATCAGCTGCGGCCCGACCTCGTGATTCAGCATGTAGACCAGCGCACCATAGCTGCCGGCGCTGCCGGCGGCGTTCTTGCCCTCGCCCCAGCCGATCAGCCCGTCGTCAGTCTCAATGCGCAGGATGGCGGCGTCGAACGTCGTCACCTGGCCAAAGTCGCTGCGATGCTGCTTCGCGGCCTCAATCGGCACGCGGACCCACCACGCCTGGACCGTTTTGATGCGCATCCCGATCGGCTACTTGATTAGCGGCAGCAGCGTTTCGGCCGTGATGCGCATCTGGTCGGTGTAGAATTTCTCCGTCAGCACGCTGGAGCCGTGATCCTGGATGAACTTCAGCTGTTCGGGAGAAATGTCGACCGGATTGCGCTCGACCATGTCGGGATAGGGCGCGGCTGGTGTGCGGTCGACTGGCGCGACGAATTCGTTCGTCAGCGCGCCGTCATAGCCGACTTCCTTCAGCGTCTGCACGATCCGTGGCCAATCGATCTGGCCAAGGCCGGCGGCAAAGCGGTTGTTGTCGGCGACGTGGAAGTCGAACAGCCGTTTGCCGACCTGACGGATCGCGTCATGGACGTTAAATTCTTCCATATGGATGTGATAGGCGTCGAGGCAGACGCCGCATTCGGGGCTGACCGCATCGGCCAGGGCCAACGCCTGCGCGCCGCGGTTGAACAGATAGGTCTCGAAGCGGTTGAGCGGCTCGACCGCGATCTTGACGCCGACCTTCTTGGCATGGGTGAAGCATTCGCGGGTGGCGTCGACCACCCACTTCCATTCCTCTTCCTCGGTGCCGTCCGGTACCACTTTGCCGACGGTCGCGGGCACCAGCGTTATGATCTCGCCATCAAGTTCGCTGACCATGGTCAGCACGTCCTTGACGTACTGCACCGAGCGTTCGCGCTGGCCCTGGTCCCTGGCGGCAAGGTTGCGTTCGCCCAGCATCAGCGTCACCGACCCCCAGCAGCGGATGCCGTATTCTTTCAGCAGCGCGCGGGTCTCCTTGGTCTTGTATTGCTCGGGCTCGCCGGAAATCTCGATCGACTCGTAGCCGAATTTCTTGATGCGCTTCAGCGTCACCTCCAACGGTTCCGCGCGCATCCAGTTGTGCGTCGAAAGATGCATGGTCTATCCTTCCCAGAATTCGTCTGTGCCAGTTCGCCTGCGATGCGCCCCACAAGGCGCGTCGCGTGTTTCCTCCCCAAGGCGCTCCAGCGTTTTTGCGCAACTGGTTCGACCAATTGGGCCCTAATGGAGGTCTACAGCAATTTTTGTCGCGCGGCAAGAACCGCCGCGATGCGATATCGGCATCTGTGTACCGTATTGATTATGCTGGTATATATCGCCAAAAATGGAATGCCCCGGCAGCTTTGCGCGTGAGTCAAATGGCTTGACCCATTTCCGGTATTTGGTAATACCAGAATGCCATACGAGAATGCACATCACAAGAGACCAAAGAGGCTGGCCCTGCTTTCATCAGGCGCTATGCTTGGTCCTTGGAAAAATGAATTGGGAGGATGCCGATGCCGTCGACAATGAAGGGTCCGGGGCTGTTTCTGGCGCAGTTCGCGGGGGATACCGCGCCGTTCAATTCGCTGGCCTCGATCACCAAATGGGCGGCCGGTCTCGGTTACAAGGGCGTGCAGATCCCGACCTGGGATGCACGCCTGTTCGACCTCAAGAAGGCGGCGTCTTCCAAGACCTATTGCGACGAGGTGAAAGGCGTCTGCACTGATGCCGGCGTCGAGATCACCGAGCTGTCGACGCATCTTCAAGGGCAGCTGGTGGCGGTGCACCCGGCCTATGATGCCCAGTTCGACGGCTTTGCACCGCCTGCGGTGCACAACAACCCCAAGGCCAGGCAGAAATGGGCGGTCGAACAGATGGAGTTCGGCGCCAAGGCCTCGAAGAATCTTGGCCTGAAAACCTCGGTGACGTTTTCCGGCGCTCTGGCCTTCCCGTATCTCTATCCCTGGCCACAGCGGCCGGCCGGGCTGATCGAGGAGGCCTTTGCCGAACTCGGCAAGCGCTGGAAGCCGATCCTCGACGTCTATGACGAGAACGGCGTCGACGTCGGCTATGAGATCCATCCCGGCGAGGACATCTTCGACGGCGCAACCTTCGAGATGTTCCTAGATGCGGTTGGCGGTCACAAGCGCTGCAACATCAACTACGACCCGTCGCATTTCCTTTTGCAGCAGCTCGACTATCTCGAATTCATCGACATCTATCACGAGCGGATCAAGGCCTTCCATGCCAAGGATGCCGAGTTCAATCCGACGGGGCGGCAAGGCGTCTATTCCGGCTATCAGAGCTGGACCAATCGCGCCGGCCGCTTCCGCTCGCTTGGCGACGGGCAGGTCGATTTCGGCGGCATCTTCTCCAAGCTTACCCAGTATGGCTACGATTCCTGGGCGGTGCTGGAATGGGAGTGTTGCCTCAAGCATCCGGAGGACGGCGCGGCCGAAGGCGCGCCCTTCATCCAGCACCACATTATCCGGGTGACGGAAAAGGCCTTTGATGATTTCGCCGGCGGCACCACCGACAAGAAGATGCTGCGCGCCATGATGGGTATTTGACACAAGCAGGAGAAAGACATGGTCGGCGCATCGAAGTCGGAAGCGGGGGGCGGCCCGATCCGCTATGGTATGGTCGGCGGCGGCCAAGGCGCCTTCATCGGCGCGGTGCACCGGATCGCGGCGCGCATGGACAATGACTTCGTGCTGGTGGCCGGCGCCCTGTCGGCCAATCCCGAGCGCGCCAAGGCTTCCGCCGCCGAACTCGGTCTCGACCCGGCGCGCAGCTACGCCTCCTATGCCGAGATGGCCAAGGCCGAGGCCAAGCGCCCGGACGGCATCGAGGCGGTGGCGATCGTCACCCCCAACAATGTGCACGTGCCGGCGGCCAAGGTCTTCCTCGAGGCGGGCATCCACGTCATCTGCGACAAGCCGCTGGCGACGACTTTGGCCGAGGCCAAGAAGCTCGCGGCCGTGGTTGAAAAGACCGGCAAGGTGTTCGTGCTGACGCACAATTACACTGCCTATCCGATGATCCGGCAGGCGCGCGAGATGGTGGCCAAGGGCCAGCTTGGCGACATCCGCATCGTGCAGTCCGAGTACCCGCAGGACTGGCTGACCGAAGATCTTGCCGCCACCGGCCAGAAGCAGGCGGCGTGGCGCTCCGACCCCAAGCAGGCGGGCGCGGGCGGCGCGCTCGGCGACATCGGCACGCACGCCTACAATCTGGCGCGCTTCGTCTCGGGTCTGGAGCTCGGTTCGCTGTCGGCCGATCTCGACGCTTTCGTGCCGGGGCGGCTGCTCGACGACAATGTCAATGTCATGCTGCGCTTCAAGCCGGTCGGCAAGGTGCATCCGGCCAAGGGCATGATCTGGGCGAGCCAGGTGGCGCCGGGCCACGAGAACGGGCTGAAGCTGCGCATCTATGGCTCTAAAGGCGGGCTGGAATGGGTGCAGGCCGATCCGAACTATCTCTGGTACACGCCGTTTGGCCAGCCCAAGCAGCTGCTCACCCGCAACGGCGCCGGCGCGCTGCCGGTTGCGGGACGCGTCAGCCGCGTTCCGTCTGGCCATCCGGAAGGCTATCTCGAAGGCTTCGCCAACATCTACCAGGAGGCGGC
Source organism: Mesorhizobium sp. M0771 (assembly GCF_040320155.1). Lineage (NCBI taxonomy): Bacteria > Pseudomonadati > Pseudomonadota > Alphaproteobacteria > Hyphomicrobiales > Phyllobacteriaceae > Mesorhizobium > Mesorhizobium sp. M0771. The sequence goes on from NZ_JAMYPC010000007.1 coordinate 70,372, forward strand.
GCGCGCGATCCGCGCGGCACGCAAGAAGGGCGGCAAGCCGGGCAAGGACGTGGTGTTCCCGACCATCCAGGACGGCGTCGAAGGTATGGCGTTCATCGAGGCCTGCGTGAAGTCGTCGAAGAAGAACGGGGCGTGGACGAAACTTTAGGTAGCGCCGGCGCCAAGTCTCTTCTCCCTTCGGGGAGAAGGTGGCCGCTAAGCGGCCGAATGAGGGCGCATGGTGCGAGGTGCGAAAGAAACCAGCGCGCCGTCAAATGGGGAGGGGCTGTCGATGAAAATCGGCATGTGCATGTTTTTGTGGACGACTTCCGTGTCTAAGAAACACGAGCCGTTGCTGCGCGACATCAAGGCGACCGGCTTCGACGGCGTCGAGATACCGATCTTCTCAGGCACGCCAGAGGACTACAAGAAGCTTGGCGATTTGCTCGACCGCATCGGGTTGGAGCGCACGGCTGTTACGGCGATGGGCGACCCGGCGATGAATCTGATTTCGCCGGATGCCGCGACCCGCAAGGCCGGCATCGGCTACATGAAATGGGCGATCGATTGCGCCCAGGCGCTCGGCGCGAGTACGCTGAGCGGGCCGCTGCATTCGACGCTCGGCGCCTTCTCCGGCAGCGGGCCGACCGCTGCCGAGAAGAAGCGCTCGATCGCCTCGCAGCGCGCCATTGGCGATCATGCCGGCAAGCGGAACGTTACCATCGGGTTGGAGGCGCTCAACCGTTTCGAGTGCTATCTGCTGAACACGATGGCCGATCTGTCCGAGCACGTCGATGCCATCGACCGGCCGCACATCAAGGCGATGTACGACACCTTCCACGCCAATATCGAGGAAGCCGACCCGATCGGCGCCTATACGAAGCACCGCAGGAATGTCGTGCACATCCACATTTCGGAGAACGATCGCGGCGTGCCGGGACGCGGGAACATTCCGTGGAAAGAGACTTTCGCGGCCATCCGCAAGAGCGGCTATGACGACTGGCTGACGATCGAGGCGTTTGGCAGGTCGCTGAAGGATCTGGCGGCGGCGACCAAGGTGTGGCGGGATTTTTCCGAGACGCCGGAAGCGGTTTATCGCGAGGGATACAGGCATATCAGGGATGGGTGGAAGCGGGCGGCTTAGCCGCTCACTTCCTCATCCACGGGCGGAGCGGGAGCGCAGCGGACGCGGCGCAGACCCGAGGACCCATGCCGCGACTGTCGCGCGCCGCAGCGGTGCAGGTAGGAGATGCGAATGGACGCCTCTTTTGCACCGCTGGATTCTAGCGCAGACGTCACCGAATGAATCCTCGGGTCTGCGCCGCGTCGCTTCGCTCCTTGCTCCGCCCGTGGATGAGGAAGCGACGGGCCTTTTCGCAAATCGCCGAGGTATGCGATCTGCCTTAACTCGGCACTTATCGCTCCACCAAATTTTTCGGATGTCTTACCCCACCTCGATCACAGCCTTGATCAACCCCGATTTCTCATGCGCCCAGCGGGTGAGATCATCCGGCGTGCCGGCCAGCGTGGTGCGGTGGGTGACGAGTTTTGCCAGCGGCACGGCGCCGTTGCGGATCGAGGCGGCGACGTGGTCGAAATCGACTTTCAGCGCGTTGCGGCTGCCGATCAATGTCATTTCGCGCTTGTGGAATTCCGGGTCGGAAAAGACGATGTCGTCCTTGACGACACTGACCAGCACGAGCGTGCCACCATGCGCGACATGGGCGAAGGCCGACTGCACCGAGGCGGTGTTGCCGGTGGCGTCGAAGACGATGTCGAACCCTTCGCCGCCGGTTGCCTCGCGCACCAGTTCGGCTGCCGCTTTTTGTGAGCCGTCGAGCGTGGCGAAGCCGAGTTCGCCTTTTGCAAAATCCAGCCGCTCCGTGCTCATGTCGAGCAGGCTGACATCGAGCCCGGCGATGCGCGCAAACAGCGCTGCGCCAAGGCCGATCGGCCCGGCGCCGATGACCAGCGTGCGGGCGCCTGGTTCGGCGCGGGCACGCCGTACGGCATGCGCGCCGATGGCGAGGAATTCCACCGCCGCCGCGTCGGCCAGAGATAGGCCGTTTGACGGATAAAGATTCTCTGCCGGCACCAGGATCTGCTCGGCCATGGCGCCGTCGCGATGCACGCCAAGCACTTCGATCCTGACGCAGCAATTCGGCTTGCCGTGCCGGCAGGCGATGCATTTTCCGCAAGCGAGATAGGGATTGATGATGACGGGCTCGCCCACGGCAAGGTCGACATCTTCGCCGGTCTCGACGACGGTGCCCGACACTTCGTGGCCCATGATGCGGGGATAGGCGAGGAACGGGTGCTTGCCTTCGAAGATGTGGTAGTCGGTGCCGCAGATGCCGACATGGCTGACGGCGACCAGCGCCCAGCCGGCAAGCGGCGCTCCTGGCGCCGGCCGGTCTTCCAGGACAAGCTCGCCGGGCGAGCGGCAGACAACAGCTTTCATTCGGCAATTCCAGTGTTCAAAAAGGCGCCGGTCCGTTGTTGAGCGGACCGACACGGAAGGTCAGGGAGGATTACTTGCCGCGACGGCGCAGGCCGTCGAAATAGACGATGATGATGATCAACGCTCCGGTGATGATGCGCTGCCAGAACGAGTTGACGTTGAGCAGATTGGCGCCGTTGTTGATGGTGGCCAGGATGAAGGCGCCGAGCAGCGGGCCATGCACCGAGCCGACGGCGCCGAACAGCGAAGTGCCGCCGATCACCGATGAGGCGATCGCCTGCAACTCCCAACCTTCCGCCTGGGTCGGGTTGCCGATGCCGATGCGCGCCGCCAGCAGCACGCCGACGAAGGCCGCGCACAGGCCCGACAGCGTGTAGGCCATGTAGATGGTGCGCTGGACATTGACGCCCGAGAGGCGCGAGGCCTCGGCATTGGATCCCACAGAGAAGAGATAGCGGCCCCAGCGGCTGTGGTGCAGGAAGATGTAGGCCGGGATACCGACCAGGATCACCATCCAGAACAGATTGGGGATGCCGACAAAGGAACTGCGCGAGAAGGCCGTGAAGCTGTCGCTGTTGATGTTGATCGAATTGCCGTTGGTCATCAACAGGCCGATGCCGCGCAACGAGGTCAGCGTCGCCAGCGTGATGATGAAGGGCGGCAGGCCCATCTTGACGATGCCGAAGCCATGGAACAGGCCGATGGCAACGCCGACCAGCAGCGTCACCAGAATGGCGACCCAGATCGGGAAGCCGGCATTGATCATCATGGCGACAATGACGGTGGCGAAGCCGACCACGGCGCCGACCGAGAGGTCGATGCCGCCGGTGATGATGACGAAGGTCTGGCCGACCGCCATGATGGCGATCATCGAGCCCTGCCGCAAAAGATTGGCGATGTTGTTGGAGGAGGCGAAGCTCGGCGTCGCCACCGACAGCACGATCCAGAGCAGAACCAGCAACGCCAGAAGCGTCAGCCCGAACAGGACGTTGTAGTTCCGTTTCGGTTTTTCGATCGCGACGGTTTCGATGCTCATGGTTCCTCCCGTTTCTTGTTTTGTCAGCCGATCGCCTGCGTCAGCACGTCTTCGTGGCTGGCGGCGCGAAAGCCATGGCTGGCGACCAGTTTGCCGCGCCGGAACACGTGCAGCGTATCGGCGAGCTCGTAAACCTCGGGCAGATAGGACGAGATCAGGATGATGCCGGCGCCCTTGGACAACAGTTCCCCGAACAGGCGGTAGATCTCGGCCTTGGTGCCGACATCGACGCCGACCGTAGGCTCGTCGAAGATGAACAGCTTAGCGCCGTGCGCCAGCCATTTGCCGATAACGATCTTCTGCTGGTTGCCGCCGGACAGGCTGGAGGCCAGTGCGCCGCGTGTTGGCGTTTTGATGCGGAGGCCGGCGATCTGGCGATCGGCTTCAGCCTTTTCCTTCGTGTTCGAAATCAGCAGGTTGTTGGAGATGCGCTTGTAGATCGGCAGGTTGAGGTTGAGGCCGACCGGCAGGTTCAGGCACAGGCCCTGGTCGCGGCGGCTTTCTGGCGCCAGCGCCATGCCGAGCTTGATCGCGTCGTGCTCGGAATTGATGTGGACCGGCTTGCCTTGCCAAAGGACCTGTCCGGCCGACTTCTTGTGGCGGCCATAGAGCGTGGTGACGAACTCGCTCCGCCCTGCGCCGATCAGGCCATAGAGCCCGACGATCTCGCCGGCGCGCACCGACATCGAGACATTTTCGAAACCCTTGCCCGACAGGTTTTTCGCTTCAATGATCACGGCACCGGGGGTGAAATGCTCCTTGTGGTAGACTTGCTCGATCGAGCGGTTGATCATCATCTTGACCAGCTCGGCGTCATTGGTCTCGGCAATGTTGCGGGTGCCGACCAGCGTGCCGTCGCGCAGCACCGAGACGCGATCGGCGAGTTCGAACACCTCTTCCATGCGATGGCTGATGTAGATGATGGTGACGCCTTCGCCCTTGAGCCTGCGGATCAGCGTGAACAGCTGGTCGGCTTCCTTGCGGGTGAGATAGGCGGTCGGCTCGTCGAAGATCAGGAATTTGGTGCCGCGCACGGTGGCGCGGGCGGCGGCGATCAGCTGCTGCTGGCCGATGGTGAGGTCACCCAGCATGACATGCGCCGGCAGGTCGAAGCCGAGACCGTCGATGATCTTCTGCGCTTCCTTGACCATGGCGCGCTGCTGCAGGATGCCGAAGCGCGAATTCTCCTCGCCGAGGAACATGTTGGCGGCGACGGTGAGATGGCGACAGAGCACGACCTCCTGATGCACGGCGTTGATGCCCAGCGCCATTGCCTCGTGCGGGGTTGCCAGCGCTGCCGGCTTGCCCTCCCAGATGACATCGCCGGAGGTGCGCGGCATGACGCCGGTCAGAAGCTTGATCAAGGTGGATTTGCCGGCGCCGTTCTCGCCGACGATGGCGTGGATCTCACCTGCCTTGAAGGCAAGGTGAACGGGCTTCAGCGCATGCGTGCCGGGATAGCGCTTTTCCAGCCCGTGCAGTTCGAGGATCGTCCTGCCGGGCGCTAGCGTTGGGGCCGGGTGCAGTTCCTGCGCCATGGGCGTCATGACAATCCTCCCAGATTGGCCTTTACGATTGGCACGTCGCGATGCAGTCAAGCCGCATTGTCGAGGTGATTCAAGCCGGTGGATATTCAAGCTTGTATCCGGTGTTTCCGGGGCGCGAGGCCCCGGAAAGGATTTTTGGTCGACGGGCTCAGAGCTTCGGGTTGAGCAGGGCGTCGATCTTGGGGTCTTTCATGTTTGCCTTGGTCACCAGGTTGGCGCCTGTGTCGACATTGGCCTCGACCTTCTCGCCCTTCGAGGCGGCGAGCGCGGTCTTGATGCCGTCATAGCCCATCCGGTACGGATCCTGGACGACGAGCGCGGAAATGACGCCGTCATTGAGGAACTTGATCAGCTTCTCGTCGCTGTCGAAGCCGACCAGCGCCAGCTTGCCGCCAAGGTTGTTCTCGGCGACTGCCTGACCGACGCCCTGCGCCATGATCAGGTTGGACGCGAAGATGCCCTTGAGGTTCGGGTTGGCGGTGATCAGGTCGGTGGCGATGTTGAGACCGGTCGTTGCCTGGCCGTCGGCATATTTGTCGGCGACGAGCTTCAGCCCCGGATATTTCGCGGCCAGCTGCTCGGTGAAGCCCTGCTTGCGCTGCTCCAGCGAACCGGCGCCCGGCGCGTTGGTGATCAGGGCGACGTCGCCCTCGATCTTGCCGCCATTGGCTTCGCCGATGGCTGCTGCAAGACCGTCAGCGGCTACGCGTCCGCCCTGCACATTGTCGGTGGTCAGGAACGAGGTGAACGCCTTGGAGTCGGCGCCGGAGTCGATGCCGATGACCTTGACCTTGCTGGCCGCTTCATCGATCGGCTTGCCGAGCGCCTTGAATTCGGTCGGCGCGATGACGATCGCGGCCGGGTTGCCGGCGACGGCATTCTCGAGGATCGAAACCTGGCCGTTGACGTCGGTTTCAGCCTGGGCGCCGAGTTCGGGTACGTTGACGCCGAGATCCTTGCCGGCCTTGCGGGCACCGGCCAGGACGATCTGCCAGTAGAAGGATGTGGTGTCCTTGACGATGATCGGAATGGTCACGTCCGCCGCCGAAGCGGGCGCCGTGTGCAGCGTGCCTGCAAGCATCGAGGCGGCAGCAAGTGCCACCAGTGAACGGCGGTTGAGAATGCTGGTCACGAATTTCATTAGGAATCCTCCCTAGATCGCCCGGTGAAGGTTGCGGAAGCTCCATTTGGATAGGCGCGGCCCAAACAGAACTTTATCAATAAAAAACAGTTGCCGCTTTTTGATAGTGCATCGGTCCGGCCGACGCAAGCGGTGTTTCATATCGGCCTGCGCATGGCTTGGCGGGGAAACCTCCCTGCCGATCCTCAGTGCCACGTCCAGACGCTCCCGATCCTCCTTGATCATCATGGAATATTAATTCCACCGTCGAGTCAATATGGAATATTCATTCCTTCTTGAGAGCCGTGATCGTGGCGTTTCGTCAGCCGAGCTCCTGCACGATGGTATAGGGAGCGTAGCGGGCGAATTCCGCTTGCGGCACCTGGACGTCGAACAGGTCGAGGTTGCGCGTCAGGTTGGCGGGCTTGGCCGTTCCGGTCAGCACGCTGGCCACGACAGGCTCCTGCAGCGGAAACTGCAATGCAGCCGCCGCCAGCGGATATCCGCCCTCATCAGCGATTTTCTCCATCGCGCCGACACGCTCGAGTATGTCCTGCGTCGCCGGCAGATAGTCGAAATGCGCACCGTGCACCGGTCCGGTCGCCAGGATGCCGGAGTTGAAGACGCCGCCGATGATGAGCGAAGTCTGTCGCTCACGACACAGCGGCAGCAACTCGGCTTCAGCCGAGCGGTCGAGCAGCGAATAGCGGCTGGCCAGCAGGATGCAGTCGAGCGGTGCTTCGCGCAATACGTCGAGGCAGATCTGCACCTCGTTGACGCCGAGCCCATAGGCGGAAATCACGCCGGACGTTTTAAGCTCTTCCAGCGCCTTCAACCCGCCGTCCACCAGCTGGCGAAAGTGCAGCTTCGTCTTCTCGACGCCATGTGTGTAGGTGCCGATGTCGTGCACAAACAGGATGTCTATCCGGTTCAGCCCGAGCCGCGCATAGGAGAACTCGACCGAGCGCATGATGCCGTCATACGAGTAGTCGTAGTCGAGCGCGAAGGGCAGCGGGTCGACATAGGAATGATCGGGAACCTGGTCTTCCGGCACCGGGCGGAACAGCCGTCCGACCTTGGTCGACAGCACATAGGAATCCCGCGGCTTGTAGCGCAGGAAATCGCCGGTCCGCCGTTCCGACAGGCCGAAGCCATAGAAGGGCGCGGTGTCGAAATAGCGCAGGCCGGCATCCCAGGCTGTCTGCAGCGTCTCCATCGCCGCTTCGCGCGGACAGGCACGGTAGAGCCCGCCGATTGCCGCCCCGCCGAAGCTTATCTCGGTGACCTCGAGCGCAGTCGTGCCGATGCGGCGTTTGTCCATCCACAGCCTCCCCTTGTGAGCCGTCTTTGCAGCCCGCTTTTTTCGTCGGTGGTTACAGCGTCGCGCCGAGGTGCCACGGCACGAACTCGTTGTCGCCGTAGCCGAACGCCTCGCTCTTGGTCTTGCGGCCCGATGCCGTCTCGACGATGAGCTCGAAGAGCTCCCGGCCCATGCCGGCGATGGTCTTTTCACCCGAAGCGATGACGCCGCAATTGACGTCCATGTCCTCTTCCATCTGGTGGTACATGGTCGAGTTGGTGGCGACCTTGATCGACGGCGTGGGCCGGCAGCCGAAGCAGGAGCCGCGGCCGGTGGTGAAGACGATGATGTTGGCGCCGCCCGCCACCTGACCGGTCGCCGAGACCGGGTCGTAACCGGGCGTGTCCATGAACACCAGGCCACTGCCGGTGACCTTTTCGGCATAACCGAAGACGCCGTTGAGCGGAGTCTGGCCGCCTTTGGCCACGGCGCCCAGCGACTTTTCCAGGATGGTGGTCAGGCCACCGCGCTTGTTGCCGGGCGAGGGGTTGTTGTCGATCGAGGCGCCGTGCTTGGCGACATGGTCCTCCCACCATTTGACGAAACCGTCGAGCTTCTTGGCGATCTCCGGCGTTGCCGCGCGATAGGCGAGCAGATGTTCGGCGCCATAGATCTCCGTCGTCTCCGACAGGATACCGATGCCGCCGACGCCGGCCAGGATGTCGACCGCCGCTCCCAGCGCGGGATTGGCGGTGATGCCCGACATGCCGTCGGAACCGCCGCATTGCAGGCCGACGACGATCTCCGAGACCGGGATCGGCTCGCGCTGATACTGGCCGACTTCCTCGGCGATTTCGGCGAGCACGCCCATCGCCTTTGCGACCGATTTGCGCGAACCGCCGGCGTCCTGGATGTTGAAATGGCGTTTTCCCGCCGCCGCACCCTTCTGGCCGTAAAGGGTGAGCTGGTTGACCTCGCAGCCGAGGCCGACCATCAACGCGCCGCCGAAATTCGGATGGCGGGTGTAACCGGCGAGCGTGCGGTGCAGCACCATCATGCCGTCGCCGGTGCCGCTCATGCCGCAGCCCTGGCCATGGACGATCGGGACGAAGCCGTCGATCCCCGGATATTTCGGCAACAGCACGCGGTTGGCCTCGTCGGCAATGGCGTGGCAGACGGTGGCCGAGCAATTGACGCTGGCGATGATGCCGATGAAGTTGCGCGTGCCGGCACGGCCATCGGCGCGACGATAGCCCATGAATGTCCGGGCGCGGTCAGCTTCGGTGGCATGCTCCGCTTCGCTCGGCGGCACGACCGGCAGACGGCCGGACTCGAAGACCAGATTGTGCGAATGGACGTGGTCGCCGGGCGCGATGTCCTGGGTGGCGCGGCCGATGGCCTGGGCATACTTGACCACCGCCTCGCCGGCGGCGATAGGCTTGATCGCCACCTTGTGGCCGGGCTCGATCAAGGCCGTGGCGACGGCGCCGCCGGGCAGAGGGGTGCCGATCTCGATGCGGCCATTGGCGACCGCGACATTGTCGGCGGGGGACAGAAGAATGCTGTTCGAGGCGTTCACGGGCAGTTTCCTGGGTCTGTTCCTGGGGATGCGCGGATTGACACGCGTCTGTTTACATATAATGTCTTTTATCGTGAAAAAACATTTGTGCGTCAATTGTTTTTTCAGGAGGAGACCATGCGTCCGATGGACGCTTGGCTTGTGGGGAGCGGCGTCTGACACGCAGAGCGTTTTGCTTTGCCGGGTGAGCGCCAGGACATATGTGATATCGCGCTTCAAGCCAGCCACAGCAAGCGCCGGCGCGCAACGGGGCAGGGATGTCGAAGAGCAACAACGTCTACAAGGACGCTTACAACAGGGGTCTGCGGCTGCTCGATGAAACGCAGAGCCTGCCGTCGGAGCCGGAACTGGGCACTTTGCTCGGCGTCAGCCGGACCACCGTGCGCACCATTCTGGCGCGCATGGAAGAGACCGGGCTGATCGCGTGGAACAAACGCAGCAAGACAGTGCTCAGGGCGCCGAAGCCGGATGATTTCTTCCCCGAGGAGGAGACAGACACACTGGCCCAGATCATCGAGCGGTCGTTTATGCGCAGATTGCTGGCTGGCGGCGCCGAGGCCGGCATGCAGATCAACGAGCTCGAACTGGCGCGCGAGATCGGCGTCGGCACCACCAGCGTGCGCGAGTTCCTCATCCGCTTCTCCCGCTTCGGCCTGATCGAGAAGCGGCGCAACAGCCACTGGGTGCTGAAGGGGTTTACGCGAGCCTTCGCGCTCGAACTCACTGAAATCCGCGAGATGTTCGAGATACGCTCGGCGGCGGCCTTTGCCGCCTTGCCTGGGGATAGTCCGGTCTGGGCGGATCTCGACCGGCTGGAAGACGAGCACCGGCTTCTGGCCAGCGAAATCGCCATCCGCTTCAACGAATTCTCGGAGCTAGACGAGCGCTTCCACCGGCTGATCCACCGGGCGTCGCACAACCGCTTCATCGTCGATTTCTACGACGTCATCGCCATGATCTTTCACTACCACTACCAGTGGAACAAGGCGCAGGAGCGCGAGCGCAACGAAGTCGCGGTGAGCGAGCATCTCGCCTACATCGCGGCGCTGAAATCGCGCGATCTCGGCAAGGTCGACGCCGCCTGCCGCAAGCATCTGAAGTCGGCACGCCACACGCTGTTGACGTCGATCCCGGAAATCGGCGGCCGCCCGGCTTCCTGAGCGCGACGTCCGAAGGGACGTTATGCGCACAAGATCTCTGCCTCATGCCGTTATCCCAAACCGCTGCGCACTTTTGTGCGACATGGATCGAACGCGCCGCGTTGCCGCAGCGATGATTTGGCGATTTTCCGCCGACATGCCGCGTGCTAGATATCCACGCGTTGCTGCGTGAAGAGGCAGGTCTTTGGACTTCCGGCGTAAGAGATGGAGCATGACGGCCGCCTTTGTCGCGGCCTGTGTGCTGCTGCTCCAGTCGACGCTCGGCGTGCTTGCTTTCGGCATTGCGCCGGATGCCTCGCAACTCGACGCTTTCGGCAACGTCATCTGCAGCCATGATGGGGCGGTCCAGCTTCCCGGCGGCGATCCGCACCAGCAGCATATGCCCGCGTGCTGCATGCTCGGCTGCAGCATGGCCTCCGTCGCCTATGCGCCGCCAGCAGGCGTCGGCGTGGCGCCGGTGAGCCTGTCTTTTGAAACAGTCGCGTTTCTCCCGCCGGCAGTCAGGCATCCCGACGTCACGCGTGAGCGCTCTCCGGCCAATCCGCGCGCGCCGCCGCTTGCGGGCTGAAAAACCGCCGCTCGCTTCGCGTAACCTGCGCAGGCGATAATCATCCAATGATAAACACGTTCGCAGCCGGACAAAGGCGCGACCTCATATTCATGGAGCCTACCCATGTTCCTTTTTCTTCGTGCCGGCGCGTTGCGCCGCAGTGCCCCTTTCTCCATCACTATCGAGCAGCGTCTCGGCAGCGCCCTCTTCGCCTTTGCACTGTTGTTCGCCGGCCCCCATTCCGTCCTTGCGCATGAGTTCAAGGCCGGTGACATCGAGATCGAGCATCCCTGGTCGCGCGCCACGCCGGCCGGCGCCAAGGTTGCCGGCGGCTATTTCACCATCGTCAACAAGGGCAGCGCAGCGGACCGGCTGCTGTCGATTTCCTCCGACATTTCGGGGAAGGCCGAACTGCATGAAATGGGGGTGAAGGATGGCGTCATGACCATGCGCCCGGTCAGTGGCGGCCTGGACATTCCGGCGGGCGGCAAGATCACGCTGGGTCCCGGCGCCTACCACGTGATGTTCATGGATTTGAAGCAGCCCCCTAAAGAAGGCCAGATGTTTGCCGCTAAGCTGACTTTCGAGAGGGCCGGAACCGTGACCGTCGAGTTTGCCGTGCAAGCCATAGGCAGCGCGCCACCCCTGGAAGACAACGACTGACCAATTATTGCCAATCAATTTTTTCGAGAGGGACCCATCATGAACAAGCATCATTTGCCGGCCGCTGCATTCCTCGTCCTGGGGACAAGTGCCGCCTTCGCCCATATCACGCTCGAAACACAGGAGGTTGCGGTCGGTTCGACCTACAAGGCCGTGCTGCGCGTGCCGCATGGCTGCGACGGCAAGGCGACGATTGCCGTGCGCGTGCAGATCCCGGAAGGGGTGATCGGGGTGAAGCCGATGCCCAAGCCCGGCTGGACGCTGCAGGTCAAGAAAGGCAAGTACGAGAAATCCTACCAGCTCTATGGCGAGGCGGTGACCTCGGGCGTCAAGGAAGTCGACTGGAGCGGCGGCAGCCTGCCGGATGAATTTTATGACGAGTTCGTCTTCCGCGGCACGTTGGCCGCCGATCTGCCGGCCGGGCAAAAACTCTATTTTCCGGTGGTGCAGGAATGCGATGGGGCCACCACGCGTTGGATAGAGATTCCGGCGGCTGGTCAGGATGAGGATGCGCTGGAAGATCCGGCGCCCGGCCTCAACCTGCTGCCGAAGAAATGATGCATTGGCGGCGCGCTGCTTCGAAGCGGCGCGCCACTGTTTTGGTGGATGGCATGAACGTGGCCTGTTTTCAGCGGATAGAACGGACAGCCGGCAGGTGCTTCGGCCTGCTGGCCGCGATCCTGCTGCTTGCCGTCCTTGCCACGCCAAACCAGGCCTTTGCCCATGCGGCGCTGATCAAGGCCGAGCCTGCCGACGGCGCGGTTCTGGAGCGAGCGCCGACGCAATTTTCGCTGACCTTCAGCGAGCCTGTGTCGCCGCTGGTGCTGACCTTGGTGCGGCCCGACGGTACGCCTGTCGCTTTGACCTCGTTTCGGTTGAGCGACCAAACGGTTGAGATCGACAATCCACAAAAGCTCGGGCCGGGCACCCATGTCTTGAGCTGGCGGGTGATTTCCGCCGATGGCCATCCGGTCGGCGGCTCGGTGCTGTTTTCCGTTGGCGCGCCAAGTGCGGCGCCGGCGGTGGGGGAAGCTGTCGATATAGATTTGCGGTCAGCGATCTGGACCGGCAAGGTTCTTCTCTACATCGGGCTTTTCCTCGGCATTGGCGGCGCCTTCGCGCTGACATGGCTGGCGCAAGGCCAGCGCTCAGGCCAGCGCTTCGTCATTGCCGCCATCCTGTGCGGGCTGGTCGCAGCACCCCTGTCGCTCGGGTTCCAGGGGCTGGACGCGCTGGGCGCGCCACTCGCCCGGCTGGCGCAACCGGTGGTCTGGCGGACGGCGCTTGGCACCAGCTTCGGCTGGACGGTGCTGATTTCGCTGGCGGCGCTCGGGCTTGGCCTGCTGTCGTTGGTCGGATCGCGTGCTGGCGCCAGGCCGTTGGCGCTCGCCGGGCTGGCCGGTGTGGGTGCAGCCCTTGCCGCCAGCGGCCATGCCAGTGCAGCCGAACCGCAATGGCTGACGCGGCCTATGGTGTTCCTGCATGGCGCCGGCATCGCTTTCTGGGCTGGAGCATTGCTGCCGCTCGGCCTGGCGTTGAGCAGCCAATCGGTGGAAACCGGGGCGTTCCTGCGGCGGTTTTCGCGCGCGATAATGCCCGTGGTGGTAGTGCTTGCCGCCGCCGGTGTGGTGCTCGCCATCATCCAGGTGCAGACACCGGCGGCACTGGTCAACACCGCCTATGGCCGGCTGCTGCTGATCAAGCTGGCGCTGCTGGTGTTTCTGTTCACGCTGGCGGCGGTCAATCGATGGCGGCTCACCGCCTTGGCCGAGGCCGGAGCGACGGAAGTGCGGCGACGGCTTAGCCGCTCGATCTCAGTCGAAATGCTGATCGTGCTCCTGATCTTCGGCGTTGCCGCCGGCTGGCGCTTCACGCCGCCGCCACGGGCCCTGGCAATCGCCGCGGCACAACCGACGTCGACCCATATCCACACTATGAAGGCGATGGCCGACATCGACATCACGCCCGGCCATACCGGGGAGGTCACCGCCTCCATCGTCATCATGGATGGCGATTTCGGCCCGCTCGACGCCAAGGAAGTGACGCTGGTGCTGTCCAAGCCCGATTCGGGGATCGAGCCGATCAAGCGTCCGGCGACCAAGCCAGGCGACGGCACCTGGCGGGTCGATAATCTCGTCATTCCGATTCCAGGCCGCTGGACGGCGCGGCTCGATATTCTGGTTTCGGATTTCGAAGTGATAAAGATCGAAGCGCCGATCGATATCCGCGCCGAGTGATATTCAGCCCGCCCGCGAAGGACGCTCAGCCGAGTTCCTGGGCTAACCCGATGAGATGCCCTTCCGGCCCGCGGATGTAGCAGAGCCGATACACGTCCTCGTAACGGACGACTTCACCGACCAGCTGCGCGCCACGCTTGCGGAGCCTTTCAAGCGTGTCGTCGATGTCGTCCACGGTAAACATGACTCGCAGGTAGCCCAAGGCATTGACCGGGGCGTTGCGGTGATCGGCAACGACAGGCGGCGTGAGGAAGCGGGAGAGCTCGAGCCGGCTATGACCGTCCGGTGTGCGCATCATGGCAATCTCGACGTGCTGATCGCCGAGCCCGGTGACACGTCCGGCCCACTCGCCTTCGATCGTCGCCCGCCCTTCCAGTTCGAGGCCGAGCTCGCGAAAGAAAGCAACTGTCTCGTCGAGGTCCTCGACGACGATTCCGACATTGTCCATCCGTTTGACTGCCATATGTCCAACCTATCGCCATATGTTCGATCGGCAAGGCGTCGCCTGGTCACCAACTGACCCTTCTTGACTCGGTCTGACACAACGCAGACGCAACACAATTCGGCGAGGCGGTTGACGTGGCGCGAAAGGCCCGTCAATCATCTCGCCGAAAAGTGGGCATCCCGAAAAACGCGGCCTCAACAAAATCCGAAAGCAGGGAAGAAACGATGGAAAAAGCCGAAATAGGCCTGATCGGCCTTGGCACAATGGGCTCCAACCTCGCGCTCAACATTGCCGAGCACGGGCACCGCATCGCCGTCTTCAACCGCACCAAGGCGCGCACCGATGCCTTCCTCGAAGGCGCCGGTTCGCTCAGGGACATGGTGGTGCCCTGCTACAGCCTGGAGGAACTGGCAGCTGCGATCAAGCCGCCACGCCCGGTCATCATCATGGTGCTGGCCGGCAAGCCGGTCGACGAACAGATCGAAGCGCTGCGCGGCGTGTTGTCTGACAACGATATCGTCATCGATGCCGGCAACGCCAATTTCCGCGATACGATGCGGCGCTTTTCGGAACTGTCGGGCTCAGGTCTCACCTTCATCGGCATGGGCGTATCCGGCGGCGAGGAAGGCGCGCGCCATGGACCGTCGATCATGGTCGGCGGCACCGAAGACTCCTGGAAGCGCGTCGAACGCGTGCTGACCGCGATCTCGGCCAAGTTCAAGGATGAACCGTGCGCTGCCTGGCTTGGCACAGACGGCGCCGGGCATTTCGTGAAAACCATCCACAACGGCATCGAATATGCCGACATGCAGATGATCGCCGAGATCTACGGCATCCTGCGTGACGGTCTCGGCATGGGGCCGAAGGAGATCGGCAAGGTCTTCGAGGACTGGAACAAGGGCCGGCTCGATTCGTATCTGATCGAGATCACCGCCAAGGTGCTGGCCGCCGACGATGCAAAGACCGGCAAGCCGGTGGTTGACATCATCCTCGACCGTGCCGGCCAGAAGGGCACCGGCAAATGGTCTGTCATCGAGGCGCAGCAGCTCGGCATTCCGGCGACGGCCATCGAGGCGGCGGTGGCGGCCCGCGTGCTGTCCTCGATCAAGGATGAGCGGCAGGCGGCCGAAAAAGCCTATGGCAATATCGGCGTCACCAAGATCTCTGGCGACAAGGCGGCACTTCTGAAAGACCTGGAGCTGGCGCTGCTCGCCGGCAAGATCGCCGCCTATGCACAAGGTTTCGCGGTGATGAGCGCCGCCTCGAAGGAGTTCAACTGGAACTTGCCGATGCCGACCATCGCCAAGATCTGGCGTGCCGGCTGTATTATCCGCTCGCAGATGCTCGACACCATGGCGGAAGCCTTCGGCTCGGGCGGCGCGTCCACCAACCTTTTGATGGCGCCGGCTTTCACCACCATGATGCAGGAGGCGCATCCGTCGCTTAGGCGCACCGTTGCCAAGGCATCAGAAGCAGGCTCGCCGGTGCCTGCACTGGCGTCGGCACTTGCCTATTTCGACAGCTACCGCCAGGGCCGCGGCACCTCGAACCTGATCCAGGCGCAGCGCGACTTCTTCGGCGCGCATGGCTTCGAGCGCATCGGCGAGCAGGGCGCTTTCCATGGGCCATGGGGAAGTGGAGCGGCCGGATAGGGTCAGGTGAGGCGGACCTCTCAGGTCGTGCCAGTCAGCCCTGATACGCGACGACGTCGCCTGGCTTGACCACAGTCTGCAAAGAGCCAGGTGCCGCGCCGCCTATCCAGCCCAGCACGGCGCGGGCAAGCTCGGTGCCGGCGAGGCGGAAATCTTCGTTGACGATCAGCAACTCCCGGCGGAACAGATGCAGCAGTTCCGACGATTGCTTGGACACGACATCGACGTCGCGGCCGAGTTTCAGGCCGGCATCCTCGATGCCGGCGACGATGGCCAGCGTTGCTGCGGCGGCGCTGCTGACGAAACCGTCCGGCCTGACGTCGCGGCGCATCAACTGCGCGGTCCGCGTCCTGATCTGATCGATCGACTGGTCGATCGAAACAGCGTTGAACGGCACTTCGCTGGCGTCGACCTCGCTCAGTGCGTCGGCAAAGCCATTGACCGTGTGGTCGTAATAGGTGAGCCCGACCGGCGGCGCTACCAGCGCCAGCCGGCGCCGGCCGACGCTGGCCAGATGGCGCACCGCTTCGGCGGCGAAGGCGTAATTGTCGAAGTCGTGATAGGGGTGGACAAGCCCCATATCGGTGCGGCCATGTGTGGCAAAGGGTATGCCACGCTCCAGCATGTAGCGGGCGCGCGGATCGTTGGGCTGCGTGCGTGAGATGATGACGCCATCGGCCGAGCCGGACTCGACCAGATACTTTACCGGGTCCAGCGGATCCTGCGAGCGCGAGTAGGGCGTGACGATCAGGTGATAGGGTGTGTCGGCAATGACCTCCGAGACGCCGTAGATGATGTCCGAGACAAAGCTCATGATCTCGCGCTCGGTATTGAGCACGAGGCTGATAACATTGGTCTTGCCGGTCCGCAGGCGCACGCCGGCGCGGTTCGGCCGGTAGCCGATCTGCCTCGCGACGAGTTGAACCCGCCGCCTGGTCTCGGCGCCGATCTCGGGTGCATCCTTGAGCGCGCGCGAGACGGTGGTGACGCCGAGCCCGGTCATGAAGGCAAGCGTCTTCAGCGTCGGCCGCTCATGCGCCGACGCCTCGTCGTCCTTGTCCGTCTGGTCCCTGTCCATTCGTCCCGCCCCGTCAGGCGCATAGCAGCCGCCGGACCAGCCGACAATCGCTTCGATGACGATGTGGCACGGTTCTTCGCAGTCAGGCCTCAATATACTGAAACGTTACAGATTTCCAACATCGCAGCGCGTGGGCCTCTCAAGCCATGGTTTTGGCAGGGTTTTGGCGGCCAGAAACGTAGCGCGACAATCAGGTTCGAGACGGTTTTCTTGCGCTGCAGCATGATTTTGCAGCGCAGCACCCGGTTTTGCGCGCAGTTTGCCGGTTCGCACGCAACGAATTTGTTCGCGCCTCGAAAAAACATTCGAGCGCGTTTATCTCAGGGGTTGCACGCACCGCATAATTGCCGTATCGAAAATCTGTAACGTTTCAGATTCTGGGAGGAACCGAAATGCGCTATAGACTTTTGACCGCTGCCCTTGCCGCGACGGCCGCGCTTCAGCTTGCCGGCCCGGCGGCCGCCACCGACCTGGAAGTGACCCATTGGTGGACATCGGGCGGCGAGGCGGCGGCGGTTGCGGAATTCGCGAAGGCTTTTGACGCGACCGGCAATCACTGGGTCGACGGCGCCATTGCCGGATCCGGCGGCACGGCACGGCCGATCATGATCAGCCGCATCACCGGCGGCGATCCGATGGGCGCCACCCAGTTCAATCACGGCCGGCAGGCCGAAGAACTGGTGCAGGCCGGCCTGATGCGCGACCTCACCGATGTCGCCACCAAGGGCAAGTGGACGGAAATCGTGCGGCCGAAGAGCCTGCTCGACAGCTGCACCATCGACGGCAAGATCTATTGCGTGCCGGTCAATATCCACTCCTGGCAGTGGTTGTGGCTGTCGAACGAAGCCTTCGAGAAGGCCGGCGTGCCGCTGCCGAAGGACTGGAATGAATTCGTGGCGGCAGCGCCCGCCCTGGAAAAGGCGGGCATCATCCCGCTCGCTGTCGGCGGACAGGCCTGGCAATCTTCCGGCGCCTTCGACGTGCTGCTGGCGGCGGTCGGCGGCACCGACGCGTTCCTTAAGGTCTACAAGGACAAGGATGCCAAGTTCGCCGCCGGGCCCGAGATCGCCAAGGTCTTCAAGGCCGCCGACGATGCCCGCAAGATGGCGAAGAACACCAATGTGCAGGACTGGAACCAGGCAACCAATCTCGTCATCACCGGCAAGGCCGGTGGCCAGATCATGGGTGACTGGGCGCAAGGCGAGTTCCAGGTTGCCGGCAAGGTCGCCGGCAAGGACTATGCCTGCCTGCCGGGCCTCGGTCTGAACGAAGTTATCGCCACCGGCGGCGACGCCTTCTATTTCCCGCTGCTCAAGGATGCCGACAAGTCCAAGGCGCAGGAGGTGTTGGCAGAGACGCTGCTCGACCCTAAGACTCAGGTCGCCTTCAATCTCAAGAAGGGCTCGCTGCCGGTGCGCGGTGACGTCGATCTCAATGCGGCGAACGACTGCATGAAGAAGGGTCTGGCCATCCTCGCCAAGGGCGCCGTCATCCCGTGGACGGACCAACTGCTTTCGCAGGATACCCAGAAGCAGAAGGAAGATCTCTTCGCCGAATTCTTCGCCAAGCCGGACCTGACCATCGAAGACGCGCAGAAGCGCTTCGCCGACCTCATCGCTTCGGCAGACTGACGTTGGAGGCAATACACCTCGCTCCCGGCCTTGCGAAAGCAGGGCCGGGATCGCACCGCCCTTACCCAGCCGGCTGACGAGATGAGCAAGAGCGAACGCCCCAACCCGCTGTTCCGCAACATCAATGCGAAGGTCGCCTCGATCCCGATGATCCTCACCGCGTCGGTGGTTTTCGTCGGCGGCACCGTCTGGACGGTGTTCTATTCCTTTACCAATTCGAAGCTGCTGCCACGGCTGAATTTCGCCGGGCTCGACCAGTATTACCGGCTTTGGGCGACGCCGCGCTGGCTGATCTCGATCGAGAACCTTTTGATCTACGGCGCGATCTCGCTGGTGTTCTCACTGGTCATCGGCTTCCTGCTTGCAGCGCTTCTCGACCAGAAGATCCGTTTCGAGGACACGTTCCGCACCATCTTCCTCTATCCGTTCGCGCTTTCCTTCATCGTCACCGGCCTGGTCTGGCAGTGGCTGCTCAATCCGGATTTCGGCATCCAGCATGTGGTGCGGGACCTCGGCTGGACGAGCTTCAACTTCGACCCGCTCTACAATTCCAGCATCGTCATCTACGGCATTTCGATTGCGGCGCTGTGGCAAGGCACCGGGCTCATCATGTGCTTGATGCTGGCCGGCCTGCGCGGCATCGACGAGGACATCTGGAAGGCGGCGCGGGTAGACGGGATCCCGATGTGGAAGACCTATCTGTTCATCGTCATCCCGATGATGCGGCCGGTTTTCATCACCACGCTGGTCATCATCGCGTCGGGCATCGTCAAGGTCTACGACCTCGTTGTCGCCCAGACCAGCGGCGGCCCCGGAATCGCCTCCGAAGTGCCGGCCAAATATGTCTATGACTACATGTTCTTCGCACAGAATCTTGGCCAGGGCTTTGCCGCCTCGACCATGATGCTGCTCTCGGTGGTGATCGTCGTCGTGCCGTGGGCCTACCTTGAATTTGGAGGCAGGAAGCGTGGCTGACCCGGCCGTCCCTTTGCCCGCCAGCGCGGGTGCCGCCGAGCGCGAAGCCTCCGGGCCGCGCGGGCCGAAGCCGCGGCATGTCTTCTCGCGCCGCAATATCTTCCTCTATGGCACGCTGATCGTTGTGGCGGTCTACTATCTGCTGCCGCTCTACGTGATGGTCGTAACCTCGCTCAAGGGCATGCCCGAGATACGGATGGGCAATATCTTCTCGCCGCCGCTCGAAATCACGTTCGAACCGTGGGTGAAGGCGTGGGCGACCGCCTGCACCGGCCTCAATTGCGACGGGCTTTCGCGGGGCTTCTGGAATTCGGTGCGCATCACTGTGCCGTCAGTGCTGCTGTCGATCGCGATCGCCTCGGTGAACGGCTATGCGCTGGCCAACTGGCGCTTCAAGGGCGCCGACACATTCTTCGTCATCCTGATCGTCGGCGCCTTCATCCCTTATCAGGTGATGATCTATCCGATCGTCATCATCCTGCGCGAGATCGGCCTCTACGGCAGCCTCAGCGGCCTGGTGATCGTCCATTCCATATTCGGCATGCCGATCCTCACGCTTTTGTTCCGCAACTATTTTGCCTCGATGCCGGAAGAGCTGTTCAGGGCGGCACGGGTCGACGGCGCCGGCTTCTGGGGCATCTTCCTGCGGATCATGGCGCCGATGTCGCTGCCGATCTTCGTCGTCGCCATCATCCTGCAGGTGACCGGCATCTGGAACGACTTCCTGTTCGGCGTCGTCTACACCCGCCCCGACACCTATCCGATGACGGTGCAGCTCAACAACATCGTCAATTCGGTGCAAGGCGTGAAGGAGTACAACGTCAACATGGCCGCCACCATCCTGACCGGCCTTGTGCCACTCATCGTATACTTCATTTCCGGCAAGCTTTTCGTGCGCGGCATCGCCGCCGGTGCGGTGAAAGGGTGATGGCGATGACGGCAGCCAACGGCACCAGCGTTTCGATCCAGGACCTGTCCCTAAATTTCGGCTCTGTATCGGTGCTGCAGACCCTCAATCTCGAGGTCGCAGAGGGCGAGTTCATCGTGCTGCTCGGTCCCTCGGGCTGCGGCAAGTCGACCTTGCTCAACTGCATCGCCGGGCTGCTCGATATTTCCGAAGGCCGCATCTTCATCAAGGGCAAGAACGTCACCTGGGAGGAGCCCAAGGATCGCGGCATCGGCATGGTGTTCCAGTCCTATGCGCTTTATCCGCAAATGACGGTGGAGAAGAACCTGTCGTTCGGCCTGCGCGTTGCCGGCGTGCCCAGGGATGAGATCGCCAAGCGCATCGCACGCGCCGCCGAGATCCTGCAGATCGAGCCGCTTTTGCAGCGCAAGCCCGCGGCCTTGTCCGGCGGCCAACGCCAGCGCGTGGCGATCGGGCGGGCGCTGGTGCGCGACGTCGATGTCTTCCTGTTCGACGAGCCACTATCCAATCTCGACGCCAAGCTGCGCTCGGAACTGCGCGTCGAAATCAAGCTTCTGCATCGCAAGCTGCAGAACACCATGATCTACGTCACCCACGACCAGATCGAGGCGATGACGCTGGCCGACCGTATCGCGGTCATGCGCGGCGGCGTCATCCAGCAGCTCGACGCGCCGCAGACGATCTACAACCGGCCGGTCAACCGTTTTGTCGCGGGCTTCCTCGGCTCGCCGGCGATGAATTTCCTCGAAGGGGAGCTGGAAGCCGGTGCTGCTCCGGCGTTCAGGACCGACGGTGTTTCGGTGCCGCTCGACCGCTATACCTTTGACGGCACGGAGCGCCCGGCCGGCGCTTGCGTGCTGGGCATCCGGCCTGAACACATCGCTTTCGGTGACGCTGCAAAGTCGATGCCGTTTTCCGCCGGCGGTTCGGTCGAGATCGTTGAGCCGATGGGTTCCGACACGCTGGTGTGGACCAAGCTTGCCGGCCGCAACTTCTCCTTCCGCGTCGAAGCGGAACGGACGCTGCGCAGCGGCGATCCGATCCAGTTCGGTTTCGATCCGGCGCGCGCCTCGCTGTTCGACGCTGCGACCGGCAATCGCCTGTGACCCTCTAGAATCATCCGCAAACCATCCTCCCAAGAACGACCGAAACGATCCCCCGAAAACATCCCCAAGCCTTAACCACCCAAGAAACGGACAGAGACGATGAACTGGTCATTCCAACTCTACAGCGCCCGCAATTTCCAGCCGTGGGACGGCATCCTGAAAATGCTCGGCAAGCTCGGCTACAAGGAAGTCGAAGGTTTCGGCGGCGTCTATGACGACCCCACGGCGTTCCGCGCCGAACTCGACAAGAACGGGCTTTCGATGCCGACCGGACATTTCTCGATCGATGCGCTGGAGAATGATTTCGACGGGGTACGCAAAACAGCCGACGCACTCGGCATCACGCTCGTCATCTGTCCCTATCTGCTGGCCGAGCAGCGGCCGGCCGACGCTGCCGGCTGGCGCGGCTTTGGCGAGCGTCTGGCCAAGGTCGGCGAGACCGCAAAAAAAGCCGGCTACGGCTTTGCCTGGCACAACCATGATTTCGAGTTCAAGACACTCGCCGACGGCTCGGTGCCGCAGGATCACATCCTGTCGGCTGCGCCCGACATCGGCTGGGAGATGGACGTCGCCTGGGTAGTCCGCGGTGGCGTTGATCCGCTGCCGTGGATCGAAAAGCACGGCAAGCGCATCAGCGCCGTCCATGTCAAGGACATGGCCAAGTCAGGCGAAGGCCTTGACGAGGACGGCTGGGCGGATGTCGGCCACGGCACCATCGACTGGGCCGGCCTGATCAAGACACTTCGGGCGAAGAGCGCGGCCAAATATTACGTCATGGAACAGGACAACCCCAACGATATCGAGCGCTTCGCCAGCCGCTCGCTCGCATCCGTCAAGGCTTACTAGGAACAATCATCATGGCAAAGAAACTGGGTATCGGCGTCATCGGCTGCGGCAACATCTCGAAAGCGTATTTCTCGCTGGCGCCGCTGTTTCGCGGCATTGAGATGCGCGCCTGCGCCGACATCAACATGGACGCGGCCAAGGCACGGGCGAAGGAGTTCAAGCTGCGCGCCGAGACCGTCGAAGAACTGCTCAAGGATGACGAGATCGACATCGTCGTCAACCTCACCATCCCGGCGGTGCACTACGGGGTGTCGAAGCAGATCCTCGATGCCGGCAAGCACGTCTATTCGGAAAAGCCGTTCGTGCTGTCGGTCAAGGAAGGCCTCGACCTCAAGAGCCGGGCCGAGAAGAAAGGGCTGCGCATCGGTTCGGCTCCGGACACTTTCCTCGGCGGCGCGCACCAGCTGGTGCGCAACCTCATCGACACCGGCGCGCTCGGCAAGATCACCAGCGGCACCTGTCATGTGATGGGCCACGGCATGGAGCACTGGCACCCCAATCCCGATTTCTTCTTCCAGCCGGGCGCCGGGCCGGTGCTCGACATCGGGCCCTACTACATCACCAACCTGATCCAGCTGATCGGGCCGGTGAAGCAGGTGGCGGCCTTCGCGACGACGCCTGCCAAGGAACGCACGATCTCGTCGAAACCGCGCGCGGGCGAAAAAATCCCGGTGAACACGCCGACGACGATCCACGGCCTGCTGGAGTTCGAGAACGGCGCCGTGATCACGCTCAACACCAGCTGGGACGTCTGGGCGCATGGTCACGCGCCGATGGAACTCTATGGCGAGACGGGCACGGTGTTCGTGCCGGATCCGAATTTCTTCGGTGGCGACGTGCGCATAACCAAGGCGGCAAAACCGGTGAAGAAACTGCCGAAATGGCAGCATCCGTTCGGCGTGCCCAACGAAATGCACGGCCAGGGCATGATGGCCAACTACCGCACCGCAGGCCTTGCCGACATGGCGCTGGCGATCGCCGAGGGCCGGCCGCATCGTTGCTCGATGGAGCTCGCGCTGCATGCCGTCGATGTCATGACCGGCCTGTTGCGGTCGGGCGAGACCGGCAAGTTCGTCGCCATGCAGACCAGCTGCGAGCGGCCGGCTGCACTCGGCGTCAAGGACGCAAAAGGACTGTTGGCGAAGCAGAAATGAGGTAGAAGGGTGTGGGGGCGCGCGCGCCGACACCCATACAATCCAGGATCTGTACCCATGCGCTGGCAGCCGGCTGAACACCGCTATGAGAAAATGCTCTACAACAGATGTGGGCGATCCGGCCTGAAACTGCCGGCGATCTCGCTCGGCCTGTGGCACAATTTCGGCAACGACACGCCGCACAACACCAAGCAGGCGATCGCGCGCAAGGCCTTCGATCTCGGCATCACCCATTTCGATCTCGCCAACAATTACGGCCCGCCGCCCGGCTCGGCCGAGATCGCCTTCGGCGAGATATTGCGCACCGACTTCGCCGGCTATCGGGACGAGCTGATCATCTCGACCAAGGCGGGCTATGAGATGTGGGCAGGGCCTTATGGCGAATGGGGCAGCCGCAAATATGTGCTGGCGAGCCTCGACCAGAGCCTGAAGCGGATGGGGCTCGACTATGTCGACATCTTCTATTCGCACCGCTTCGATCCGGATACGCCGCTTGAGGAAACGATGGGCGCTCTCGACCATGCGGTGCGTTCCGGCAAGGCGCTCTATGCCGGCATCTCGTCCTACAATTCGCAGCGCACGCGCGAGGCCGCCGACATATTGAAGCAGCTCGGTACGCCCTGCATCATCCATCAGCCGAGCTATTCGATGCTCAACCGCTGGGTCGAAGAGGACGGACTGCTCGATACGCTGGAAGGGCTCGGTGTCGGATCGATCGTGTTCTCGCCGCTGGCGCAAGGCATGCTGACCGACAAATATCTCGGCGGCATCCCCGAGGGTAGCCGCGCCAGCCAAGGCAAGTCGCTGCGGCCCGCCTTCATCAACGAAAAGACCATCGCTAACATCCAGGCGCTGAACGCGATCGCCGGCAAGCGTGGCCAGACGCTGGCGCAGATGGCGCTAGCCTGGGTGCTGCGCAAGGGCCGGGTCACCTCGGCGCTGATCGGCGCCAGCCGGCCCGAACAGGTCGAGGACTGCGTCGGCGCGCTCAAGGTGCTCGAGTTCAGCGATGCCGAGCTCGCCGAAATCGACACTTACGCACGCGAGTCCGACATCAATCTGTGGGCGGCGTCGGCCGAGCGCAAAGGCCCGCCGCGGAAGTAAGCGGAACAGCCGGCACCGGACATGAATCAAAACGGCGGGAAAGATCCCGCCGTTTTGCGTTTATCAAGCTTCGGGCCCGTTCAGGGCTTCTTGGCCGTGCCGAGACCGGCCTTGGGCGCCGCCGCGGCTGCGGGAGCCGGGGTCTTCATCTTGGCTTCGATCCAACCCGTATAGTTGGCCAATCGCGTGTAGATGCCATAGGCATTCTTGTGGCCGCAAGCGGCGGTGCCGTCGGACGGACCTTCGCCCCAGGAGACGACGCCGACCTGGACCGGACCGTTGGCGCCGGTCATGAACAGCGGACCGCCGCTGTCGCCGTTGCAGGCGTCGCGTTCGCCGCTGTCGGTGCCGGCGCAGATCATGTTCTTGGTCAGCGGATCCGACATATCGGCGGCGATCGCATTGGCGGCGGCATCGATGCCCTTTTCCGAATAACGCATCCGATGCGAGAGATCGCCAAGTGCCGCCTTCAGGTCATGCGCATAGATCGACTTGATGCCGCTGTTGCAGGCAGCGCTCGGCTCGAGATCGAGATCGGCCACCATCAGCGCGGTCGGGAAGGTGCCGTCCTGCATCTTGCCCCAGCCGATGACCGTGGTCTTGCCGCTGTCTGGCGTCGGCTCATTGGTGATCTTGATGACCGGCGCATCGGCGGGCTCCGCCAGCCGGAGCAGGCCGAGATCATTGTCCAGCGTCTGTTCGCTGTAGCCCTCGTTGACGATGACCTCGACCACCTTGTAGCGCTTGCCTTCGGTAAGATCGGTGGCGCCGGTCAGCACGGTCACCGTGTCGGGCGAAATCGGCCGGCCCTTGTCGTTGAGGCAGTGCGCCGCCGTCAGCACCCATTGCGGAGCAATCAGGCTGCCGCCGCAGAATTGCGCGTTCGGCTGCGAGGCCGGGCTGGGGTCCAGCCGGGCGCTGGTCAGCAGCGCCACCTGGAACGGATAGGCCCCTTTGTCGGCTTCCTTGCCGCCATAGACGCGGTCGGCCCCGTCGGGATTCTCGGCCTTGGCCTTGTCCCGGGATTCGGCGACGCGCTGCATCGGCGAGACCGCCGCTTCCGGCCTGGCGGCGTCGTCGGCTGCATAGAGCGCGTTGACGGCGGGGAAAGCGGCCGCGATGCCCAGCAGCGATGCAGCGGCAAGCGGCCTGAACCGATGGATAATGTTCACCTTGAAACCCTCCTGAGATGAAAAATGCCGAGCCATGCCGCCATGACGCATAACCAACAGAAGCGGTACCGGTACCTCGATCGCCTTCTGCCAGAACGAACGACATCCGCGCGGTCATAAAACCGAAATACGACTTTTGCTAATCGTGCCCCATCGGGCAGAGCCCACCCAAACCCTATAGCCCCCCACGGGCTACGTGGAAGCGATTTGTCATTGCCAATGTTGGATTATTTTAGGCAGTATATCGACGCGGGTGCGTTTGGCGGAGGGCTTTAACGAGGCCGCCCGGACCGATGATCCGATACGGGCGGGTAACCAAACTAATTTTTTAACTCCACCACGATCTCGACAATATTTCTGTATTTTGCTCCACTCCTTGCTGACTTTTGGGAGAGTCTCACCATGACGAAACTGACAAGCACTATCATTGCGTCCGCACTGCTATCCACCGCACTGTGGACGATGCCTGCCTTCGCCGCCGATCCCGGCTCAGCGAATGCCGGCAATGGCGAAAGCATGCGCGATCTCGGAACGGGCGACTACCAGCCCGGCCGTGCAAAGCCGATCGCGCCGCCGAAACTGACCGAAGATGAAGCCAGCCGGGCAGCGCCGCTGACCGACGAGGGCACGGCGGTCAAATCCTATGGCATCGTCGGACGTTCCGCCGATGGCAAGGACATCAAGATCGATGCCGGCGAGACGCTGAAGGACCTTGTCATCAAGGAACTGAATGCGCCCGCTAACGCACCAGCGGCCAACAAGACCGGGCTGACGGGCGGCGACGAAGCCGGCCGCCAGGTGTTCGGGGCCGACGACCGCGAGCAGATCAAGAACACCAAGACGTACCCGTTCACCGCGATCGGCTATATCGAAGGCAAAGCCAAGAGCGGTTACGGCAGCTGCTCGGGAACCCTGATCGGTCCGCGCACGGTGCTCACCGCGGCGCATTGCCTCTACAGCAATGAAGACAAGGCTTGGCTCGACGACGTCATCTTCGTGCCGTCGCTCAACGGCAACACCGCCGACGATGCACCGTTTGGCGCTTTCAGCTACGAGAGCGTCTATATCTTGCAGGGCTTCATCGACAATTATCAGGGTTACTACGGCTCGGTCATTCCGTGGGATCTCGGCATCATCACGCTGAAGCAGGATGTCGGCACCAATCTCGGCTGGCTGGGTTATGCCAACTATGAGAACCTCGGCGATTTCACCGCAAACATCGTTGGCTACCCCGGCGACAAGCCGATGGGAACGATGTGGAAGGCGACCTGCGAAGTGAAAGCCGAAAACGTCGGCGCGGAGTATTTCCAGTACGACTGCGACACCTATCCGGGGTCGAGCGGCAGCTCGGTCTACGCCTACGACAATGGCGCCAAGCAGCGCGTCGTCACCGGCGTGAACGTGGCCGAAAGCCCCAACGCCAACACTGCGGTGCGCCTGAACGCCGCCAACGTGGCGTGGATCAACAGCCTGTACAAATAAGGCTGAATGATCTTTCGCCGGCAAACAGCGGCGATAACCAGCACTACCAAACCGGCGGCGGGACGTTCCTGCCGCCGGTTTTTTTTGTATCGAAACACCTCTCTTGCACTGTGTTGCAGCGGTGCTTACGCTAGGCGATCCAAGGGGTTGGGTAAGATGGCGCGGGCAAGAATGATCTTCGGGGTCAAAGCGATGGCGGCTGCATCCATGCTGGCCGCACTGACATGCTTTTCCGCTATGGCCGATCAAGGCGGTGCCGCACCCGATGGCGCCTGGGCCGAGCGGGTGCAAATCCTCTATCAAAGCGAAACACGTTCGGTGCTGCGCAAGAATGTACGGGTCTGGGATTCCCACCCGGAATTGGGTCTTGATTTCACCTGGGAGCCGGCAGCCGGCGTGTCGCCGGACCGCACCGTCGCAGCCGACGGCACCGTCAACGGCAAGGGCAGGCTGGTCTGGCGCGTACGCGGCTCGGCGAGCTACGACCCCAAGACGATCTATTCCAGCTATTTCGGCGAGATCAGGAATGGCCGCCCCGAAGGACAAGGCCGGCTGGAGCTGCGTTCGGGCGAGATTCTCGACGGCCATTGGGTCGCCGGCCAGCTCGACGGCCATGCGATCCATGTCGATGCCGACGGCAATCGCTATGAAGGGCAATTCAGGGCCGGTGTGCCGAATGGCGAGGGCAGGCTGGAGACGAAGACAGGCAAGATATTCGTCGGCTCTTTTGCCGATGGGCTGAAGGATGGCAAGGGCCGCACCCGGTTGCCCGGCGGCACCGTCTACTGGTCGCAATGGGCGATGGGCAAGGAGATCGGCGGTGCGCGCCCCGACGTGCTGGCCGATGCCAGAGTGGGCGGGTTGCTCAAGGCGCAGACCGGCGGCGGTTCCGCCGACAAGGTCGAGATCGGCATTGCCGTCGACCAGCGCATGACGCAGCAGGCCGACATGCAGTACCAGCATCTGGTGCGCGACGAAGACATCGCGATCTATCCGGTGTCGGACCAGTACAATGATGCCTGGAACGGCACCGGAGAGATTCGTACCGGCAATGTCTATGAAGGCATGGACTGGGAGACGGCGCCGGCCTTCGCCGAAGTCGACCTCAAGACCACCGACCAGTCGAGGGTCAAGATCGACAGCCTGGAAATGAAGGTGGCCGCGAGCGAGGCCTACCGCAAGCCGATGCTGTCGATCAGCGAGCATTATGGCTGCGTCGGCTTCCGCCCCGACTTCTCGATCGTCAACAATGGCTGGGGCGACGTGAAAGACATGAAGATGTCGATCCAGTTCACCAGGACCGACGAGGAGGACAACGCGACCGGCGAGCCGAGCCGCACGTTCACGAAGGACATCGGCACTTTCGGCGACGGCGTCGACGTCTCGATCAAGAACGTGCTGATTGAAGCCGGCGTCGACACAACCACGCTCGAGACCGAGCGCTTCACTTGCCCGTCAAGGGACAGCCTGGATGTCTGCCGCGCCCAGGTGGCCAACAAGGTCAAGTTCGGCGACGTTGCCGATTACATCAGCGGCAGCGTCGAGAAAATGAGCGTGATCGGGATTGGCAAGCTCGATTATTCCTGGGCGGACGAACAGGGCGCTATCTACCAACAGAGCGAGCCGTTTCGCGTCATCGTCTCGCTGGTCAGCATCGAGGTTCCAGAATCGCTCGCCGAATGCGGCGATGGCGGCGGCGCGTCGCCCGAAGCGCTGCGCTACCAGAACATCGAATTTCCGATCGGCAAGACCGATTACAGCATCCCCATGCCGGTGCGCGGCAATAAGCATCTCAGCGCCTACACGGCACGGCTGAAAA
The DNA here is from genome assembly GCF_040320155.1 of Mesorhizobium sp. M0771. Classification (NCBI taxonomy): domain Bacteria; kingdom Pseudomonadati; phylum Pseudomonadota; class Alphaproteobacteria; order Hyphomicrobiales; family Phyllobacteriaceae; genus Mesorhizobium; species Mesorhizobium sp. M0771. Next base: position 99,396 of record NZ_JAMYPC010000007.1, read on the forward strand.
TGTGGTCGTCAATGTCGTCGATCCATCGCTTCAGCATCGCCGCCCATTTCGCCGATGGCAGCACACGGGAGAGCAAGCCGGCCACGTTCTTCTATTTCAGGCCGAAGCAGTCGCTGTTTGAAACCAGCACCAAGCCGGCGGTCTGCTATCTGCCGGAAGATATGCAAGGCTGTTGAGGTCCTGTCACGTCCTTTCGGGAATCGCGTTATTTCGAGCCCATCTCGAAATAATTGGGCAGCGGGATCAGCCTGGCAAAGATCGTGCCCTGGCTGAACACCCTGAGTTCCAGCATCGACCCGGACGATCGTTCGGCCTTCTGGTCGAACAGGAAATTGCCGAGCGAATAGATCTCCGCAACATCGCCGCCGCCGAGCGGAAGGATCGCCTCGCTCGATACATGCGGATGGCCGCCGACGATTGCCGTGACGCCGCGCAGCCGCATCTGGTCGGCAAGCATCTCCTCGCGCGGCGACGGCTCCGTCTTGTACTCGCGGCCCCAATGGACGAAGGCAATCACCGGCCGCTCGGCATTGTCGTGCAGCAGCCGGTCGAGCAAAGCAGGCGTCAGAAGGTCGGTGTTCCTGGAGCCGTTGGTATCAATGTCGGTCAGCCCGACCAGGTCGAGATCGGCAAGCGCCAGCGTCTCGCCCTGGCCGAAATGGGCGATGCCGGCGGCGTCCAGAGCGGCCAGCGTCTCGGCATAGCCTGACGGGCCGAGGTCATAGGCGTGATTGTTGGCAAGGCTGACAGCGGCGACATGCAATTTCTTCAGCATGCCGATGGCGAGATCGGTTGGCATCGCCAGCGTCATGTCGTCGATCGCTTCAGGGACGTTGGGCAGGATGACGCCTTCGAGATTGACGATCAGCGGCCGCGAGCGGGTCAGGGCCAGCACGCTGTCGACGATCTTCTCGGCAACACCGTCGCGGACCAGGATCCTCATCATGGCGCGACCGAAATTCACGTCGCCGGCGAAATAATAGAGCTTGTCGTCGGGACGGGCAGGATTGTTCAAGCCGGGGCCGAAGGCGCCGAACAGCGCCACGACATAGCTGGTGGTGCGCTCGACATAGTCGCCCGAATGCGCCTGCGAGTTCTCGTTGGCGACGACCAGGGGCGCAGCACCGAACAGTTCGCGCTGCAGCCTGGTCTGGATATAGAGCGCACCGACCGAATCGGCGTGATCCGGCTGGCGCAGCGCCGCGATGCCGTCGAGCGAACCGGCGGCGAGCATGTTCAGCGTCTGCTGGTCGAAACGCCTGGCTTCGTGCTGCGGCAGATAATGCGAGAAATCGGTGGATTCGACGATCAGCGTGTCCTTGTCGACGATCGCTTTCAGCGCCTGCGCCAGCCGGTCCCAGTCGCCGCGCTTCGCCTTGACCGACATCGCCACCGGCACGATGGTTGCCTCGGGAAAATAATGGTGCAGGAAGGGCAGCATGGCTTGAACGCCGTGCTCCTTGGCGAAGAGGCAGGAGTCCTCGACCATGTCGCTGTTCGCCTGGAGAAGGTGCAGGGCTGCCGTGTCGGCCAGGACCGGGCCAAGCACGGTGTCGAAGCCGCGCGTCGTGGTGGCGAAGAGTTTCTGCGTCTCGTGGAAATGGTCCGGCGACAGGATGACGATGCGCTTGTAGCGGAAGCCGGACGCGGCGTGGAAACCGAGTGCGACGAGATCTGCGACGAGCAGGTGGTGGGGGACTGTGATGCCGGTGAGGCGTTGGTTGGACGGCTCGATTCTGGCGACGGCGGCGATGGCGTCGGTGAAGAGTGTGGGGTCGGAGTAGAAGGACGGGAAGTTTGTGTCGCCGGGCGGGCAGGTGATGGGGGCGGCAGACGCTTGAAGCACTGAGAGGATAAGCAAGGCGGTGGCAAAGACCAGAATGCTGGTCCGTGCCCAGGCACCCCCCGCTGTCCTGCCGGACATCTCCCCCGCAAGGGGGGAGATTGGATGTCGCCTCGACTTTCGCCAATCATCAACCTTGAAAATAGATCTCCAACAATGAAGAGACCGATCTCCCCCCTTGAGGGGGAGATGTCCGGCAGGCGAGAGGGGGGTGCCTGGGTGCCGACCTCTCACGGCTCAGCCAGCACAATGTTCTCCACGCCGCCGACATAGTAGAACGGCTTCTGCTTGGACGCGGTCAGCCGCAGTACTTCGCGCGATATGTAGTCGGCGAGGCCGAACAGCGTCACGCCGCCGTCGGAGGTCTTGGCCCGGCCGCGCAGGCCTTCGAGGATCGAATAGGTGAAGACGCCATGGCCGAGGTCGGGCAGTTCGGCGGCGGTGTTGTTGGCAGCGGTGGCCGAGAAGACGACGATGCGTGCGTCCTGCGCGTCTTTTTCCAAGCGCGGGTTGAAGGCGTTGGCGGCGTGGCAGGTGTCGAGCAGCATGAAGCGCATGCCCTTGGCCCGCTCAACCGATTTCTGGATGTCGCCCCAGTCGACCAGCGAGGAGCGCTTCCAGCGGTCGGGATCCTGTTTGCGGCCGTCCGTGGGGATGAAATAATAGTCTTCGTCGATGTTGATGCCGTGACCGGCGACGAAAATGATGGTGGTGTCGTTCTCGCCGGGTCTGTCGAGGAAATCGGCGAGCTGGTCGTCGATGGTGTCGGAATCCGGCTCCAGGATGCTGTCGGCGCTGGCGACCTTGAACACGTCCTTGCCGGCATCGGGCGCCTCATCCAGCGCTTCGCGGTTGACCAGAACCAGCGTCTCCATCGCCGAGAACAAGGGCGCGGATTTCTGCGAGATCACCTTGAGGAATTCGGTAGCGTCGTCGACGGGATAGCGCAGATCGCAGGCGTGGCCGGCGCATGCATCGGTGAGGAAGGGATATTTGTCGACGCCGATCACGGCGACGTAGAGCTTGCCCTTGTTGGCGGGCTTTTCGGTTTTCCTGCCAAGTGCTGTGACACTGCGCTCGGTCAGATAGCCGAACTCGTTGGTGCCGGTGATGCGAATGGTATTTTCGCCATTCTCGACCGGCACTTCGACGATGATGCTCTTGCCGCCATCGGCCGAGCGTGCGGTGACATCGCCGACATTGCGGCTGTTCGACAGGATCGAAAATCCGGCGACATCGGCGCCGGCTTCCTGCACGCCCGAAATCTCGACGGCGACATAGCCCTCGCGGACGTTGCTCTGGTCGGCGGCAAGCTTGATGCCGAATTCCGGCGATTTGCGCTCGAGCAGCTTTTCCAGCTCGCGGTCGACGCCGGGGCGCATTTCCTGGACCGCCTGTTCGGCGCTGCGCAGGATGATGGCCCGGCGCACCATTTCCGGGCTCCAGAGATATTTCTTCAGCTGGCCGGCGCTGATGAAACGCCCTTCGTGGTCGCGACCCTGATTGACGTGCCAGCCTATCAACTTGTCGCCGTCGGCGGAGGAATAATAGTAGCCCTGCGGCATCCAGGCGATCCATTCGGAACCGGCGAAGAACATCGACACGATCAGTTTGTGGCTCTTCAAATTCCACAACCGCACGGTCTGGTCGGCGCTGCCGGTGACCAACAGCCCTTCCTTCTCGGCGGCAACCATGGCGTTGATCTCGCCGGTGTGGCCGGTGAATTCACCCGATACATCGGCGGTCGCGGTTTTGTATTCCAACAGCGTGCCGTCGCTGCCGCCGGTGATCAGGCCAAGCCCATTGCCGATCAGCGTGTAAGCCGAATGGACGAAGCCATCGGTGGCGGCATTCTCGATGCTGTGCATCACCTTTCCGCCGCTCGCGATTTCGAGCACGGCATTCTCCAGGCCGTCCTTGCCGCCGGGGGCAGCACGGAGCGACCACTCACCCTGTGCGAGTGCCGCGCGGGCATAGGCGCCCTGTTCCGCCAACGCCACCGGGTCTTCGAAGAACCGCTCGGCCGTCGGTAGTGCCAGTACCTTGTCCAGCGTGCCCTGCAGCTCGGGACAGGACACGCGTTCAGGGCAGGGGTTGGTGTTGCCCCAAGCGATGGAGCTGCTCGCCGCATCGATCCCGATCGCCGTCACCGGTTCGCCGACCCCTTGCAGCAGCGCCTTGCGCTCGCCGGTCATGGGGTTCCAGACCTGGATGGCGTTGCGGGTGCCGCCGGCTGTCGCCACCAGCGAGCCGTCGGCATTGCCGGCGCCAGCAAAGACCGTGCCGTCATGGCCGTTATAGTCGAGCAGTTGCTCGCCGCTGTCGGTATTCCAGACCACCGAGCGATGCTTGTCGGCGCAGTGGTAGCTGCAGGCCGCGACAAGCCGCGAACCCGTGGCGAAGCTCAGAGCGCCGATCTGGAAATCCTGCTTCGGCATGGCGCGGACGAATTTGCCCGTGCTGGCCTGCCAGAGCTGGACGTCGCCGTCCTTGCTGCCGGTGGCAAACAGGCTGCCATCCAATGACACGGCGAGTGCGGCGACGCCGACATCGCGCAGCGGTTCGGCCTCGGCGGGCAAGGCGATCTCCTCAGCCTTGGCGACATCCCAGAGCCTTATGCCATTGTCGGTGGTCGCTGCCGCCAGCCGGGTTCCCGCAGCGGCGAAGGCGAGCTTTTCCACACGCCAGGAATCGGCATCGAGTTTTTCCGCCAGCGTCCAGCCCGACGCGGATTTGTCGTCCGCCCGCCAGAGGTAGACGAAACCATCGCCACCGCCGGCGGCGAGCGTGTTTCCGTGGGGTGAAAAGGCGACATCATAGATGGCATAGTCGGCGGCCTTGAGCACGGTTTTGATCTTGCCGGTGGCGAAATCGAACAGCCTGATATCGCCATAAGGGGGCTTGTCGCCGATGCCGGCGCCGAAATAACCGCCGGCGGCGATCGTCTTGCCGTCCGGCGACACGGCAATCGCAAAGACCTTGCCGTCATTGCCATTGCCAAGATAGCCGCGAATGGTGCGGAGCGTCACCCCGCTCTGCCAGTCCCAGATGCGGATGGTCTTGTCGTCAGATGCGGAGACCAGTTCCTCGCCGTCCGGCGTGAAGGCAAGGTCGGTGACCCTGGCGCTGTGGCCGCCGGTGTTGAGATCGAGATGGAAATCGAGGTCCTCGGCACGGGCGACCGACGCCAGCGCCAGAAGACCGAGCATGACCAGCCACCGGAAAGCACGCAGGGCATGGGAGCTGACCGGCACCTTGTTGCGCCGCTATTTGGAGTCGGCGGACGGCGGCGACCCGTGACGCACATAATTCTCGATCGCCTGGGCATAATTGGCGGAACCGGCCTTGCGTTCTTTTTCGATGTAGCCGGCAAAATAGCTCCAGAACGACACCGCATAGTCGCGGAAATAGGCATCGGCGACATCGCGCGAACAGAGCTTGCCCTCGACGCAGATGGAGAGACGATTGAGGAAATAGACGATGCGGTCGAAATTGTCGTTGAAATCGGCGATCGGCATGGTGCCGCCGCCGGCAGTCATCGCCTCGATGCCGATGCGTTGCCGGAAAACCTGTTCCTCGGTTGGCGACGGCGTGGCGCTGAGCAGATTGTCGTATTTGGCGTTGAGCGACGAGAGGCGCTCCTTGAGCGCGCGCTGCGCCTGCTGAAAATCCTTGCTTTCCCAAAGCTCGACCAGCGACATCGTCTGCTCGACGCGCTTCTGTTCCTGGTTTGCGAGAAACTGGAAGACCGAGAAGGCCAAGGTGAAGACGATCGCCAGGCGCACGGCGAGACCCGACCAGGCGTAGATCAGCATGCGCCAGTCGCGGTCGGTGAAGGGGTTGGCTTCCTTCTTGATCTCGTGACTGCTCGGCCACGGAAAGCCTTCGGTGGTTTCGGGCAAGGTCGCCGGCTTCTTGGCCGGCGGAGGCGCCGATGTGGCCGGCGATTTCTGCGTTGCAGCGCCCCCCGGCTTTTTCATCCGCAGCTGTCCAGTTGGATGATGGCGGTGGGATCGAGCACGATGCCGGGTGTCTCCAGCTTCTTTTTCAGGCAATCGAGCTGCGTGCGCGAAATCATGAACTGCACGTCCGGTTCGGCAGCCGCCTTGCTGGGTGACGGCAAGGGCTCGACCACGCCGCGCGAGGCGCAGCTGGAGAGATCGACGACAACGGCCGTGTTGCCGGTCTTGGCGATCTGGTCGTACTGGTCGAGAAAGCAGGTGGCGAGCTCGGAATTGGTGACGATCTGCTTGGCGCACAGGCCGCAATTCTCGTCCGCCGAGGCGCTGGCAACCAGCAACAGGCTGCCGGCAAGGCCGACCGTCGCTGCACGCCAGGAGAGCACGGGGATAGTCACTGATGTCCTCATCTGTTGCATCCAGCCGCGGCGCATAGAGGTGTCGCGAGCCGGGAATGTTCATATATCACGCCTACAAGAGCCGGCGAAGCAATGTCAGGTCAGGCGCGGGGCACCGTCTCCATCGGGAAGATCATCACCGCGCCTTTGGGACCGCTCTTGTCGGCAAGCCGCATCACGGAGCGCGTTGCCGGTGCCATGCCGATGTCGGCCAGCATGTCGGAAAAACCAGGCGTTCCCGATGCGGCACGCGTCACGGCGCGCACGCCTTCCTGGGCAAGAAAGCTCAGATCCTCTTTCTCGCTTTGCGGCGGCGCCTCGGTCAGCACGGCAATCATGCGCTCCATGCCGAAGCTGGTGTCGGTGAAGGCGAGCAGCCCTTCCTTCAGGCCCTGGTCGGCCTGCTGGTTGATCGGCGCCAGCCGCTCGGCGACGATGTGGGCGATCGAATAGTCGCTGCCGATATACAGCACGTTGATGTCGACGAACTCGTCGGACCCGTTCTTGGCCGCAATGTGTACCTGATCGCCCGGCGAAACGCGCGGCACCGTTGACGATTCGATCGGCTCCAGCGCATCGCTGTCCTGGCGCTTGATCAGGAACTGGACGCTGACCTCGTCCGGCCGGTAGTCGGACGCCGCGGCGAGCCGCGACAGGCCGGTGGCGCGGAAGATCGTGGTCAGGGTCTTGGCTGTGTTTTCCGCAAGCTTGTCGCGGCCATCCTGATGGATGACGATGCGCGGCGGCTTGCTGCCGTCCTTCAGGCTGATGTCGCCGGACGCCGGCAGGAACCACAGCGCCGGTTCGTCGCTGGCGTTGGCGGCAGCGCCGTCCATGGATTTTTCGCGCAGCACCGCAAGCCGCAGATCGGCGCTCTTGCCAGGCTCGACCAGCGCGATGTGGAAGCCGGACTTCGGCTTCGCCACCAATTCGTCCAGAACCGAATTGACCAGCTCGGTTTCTTTTTCGAGCCCTGCGGTCGGCGCCGGCTTTGCCACCAGCAGCTTGTAGTCGACGGCGAGTTCGGCAACGCGCGCATAGGCGCCGGCGGGCACCGCCGTCGGCGCAAGCGCCGGCTTGCCGTCGAATTCGACCGGTGCGAGCTGGCTTTCGAGGTTTTTTGCCGATTTCACTTCGAGATAGCCGACGGCGTCGGAGAGCTTCGACAGCGCCGAAGGCAAAATGGCGAGCTTGCTGCCGGGGGTCAGACCCTGCAGCAGCCCGGCGCCGATCGCGACATCGCCGTCCTTGACGGCAATCGGCCATTGCATGACGGCGTCGGTCTTGTCGGTGCCGAACACGCGGGCGTCCAGTTCGCCCTCGAACAGGGGCGTCGGCCTTGTGCGGCCGTCGGCCGAATATTGCTGCAGCACGGCCTGGCCGAGCTGGCGATAGGTGACGTTGGGGTTCTCGGCCAATTTCGACAGGATGGTGAAGGTGAACAGGCCGAAGCGCGGCGCGTCGGGCGTGCCCTTGGGCAGCGGCATTTCCGGCGTCGTCTCGACCGTCTGCGCGGCATAGAAGGCGACCAGCTTGCCCCTGGCGATCGGCTCTGCGCCGGTCGGCGTCAGGTTGAAGGCCGGCTTGCGGCCGCCATTCTCGTCGAAACCGCGCGATGCGCTTGCCGAGATGTCGTCATAGGCCTTCACCGCGGCTGCTCTCGCCGCGTCGTCGCCGCCGACGAGGTCGGCGAACTCGACCTTGCGCTCCAGTTCGTCATCGACTTCCGCGGCGCGCGTCGCGGTGCCGGAATGGCAGCAGTCGAACACCACCCAGACAAAGGCGCCCTTGTCGCGGATGGCGTCGAGTGCGGCGCCGACCTCGTTGTCGACCAGCGCGTTCGGCACGCCCTCTTCGCGGTTGATCCATTTGTCGATATCGGACGGCAGGAAAATCTCGTCGAGGCCGTCGGTCTCGTCACCGGCCTTGGCTTGCGGCTGCTGGGCGCCGTGGCCCGACAGATGCAGATAGACGAAATCGTCGCGTTGCACCTTGCCGGCGAGGTCGGCAAGAGCGGCCTTGATCGCCGCATGCGTCGGCGGGCCGTTGGCGCCTTCGACGTCCTTGGCGAGCAGGATCACGTTCTCGGCCGAGAACTTCACCGGATCGGGCGTGTTCTTCAGGAGATAGTCGCGCACTAGGCCGGCATCGTTCTTCGGCCCGATCAGCCAGTTCTTCTGCGGCAGGTTCGGATAGTCGGTGCAGGCAACCAGCAGCGCGTGATAGGTGCGCGAGGCGGCGAGGGCGCGGAACGAGACCGTACCGGCAGCCACAAGCGCCGACGTGCCGACGAGCAGCGTCCGTCGTGTCAGTTTGATCATAATTGCTTCCCCAAGCCCGATCGAATTTGCAAGTGCGGCACCTTTCGTCGCGAATTTTGTCAGTATTTTGAATGTGGTCGGTGCCGTCAATCGGCGGTGGTGGTCATGGTGTCGATGGCGATAACGGAAACAGTGGCAAAAAGCCCGCTTCATCGCTATCTCAAGGGAATTGAGACCGTCGCATGGCAGAAATGATTTGCGAGCGGCGCTGGATCAAACAGATAGAACATGATGTCGTCCGAGAACCGCTCCACACTTTTCGGCATCATGCTCTAAACGATCGGAAAACGGGATCATGGCGGCAAGGGATGTGCTGACGAAGAATCAGCTGAGCGTGCTCGAAAAGCTCGAGGCCGCCAGCGGACCGCTCAGCGCCTATACGCTTCTCGACCAGCTGCGCGAGCGCGGTTTCCGCGCGCCGCTACAGGTTTACCGGGCGCTCGACAGCCTGGTGAAGTCAGGCTTCGTGCACCGGTTGGAAAGCCTCAACTCCTTCGTCGCCTGCGCCGAACCGCACGACCATACGCATTCGATGACAGCCTTCGCTATCTGCGACACATGCGGGCAGGTGATGGAGATGTCCGACCATGACGTCGACCATCGGCTGGACGAATGGGTGCGCTCGACCGGGTTTGCTGCGAAGAAGGCGGTGATCGAGTTTCGAGGGACGTGTGCCAAGTGCCTGGCTGAGGCTGCCTAACGTTTCGACGCTGGCGGGACAGCACCCCCCTCTGTCCTGCCGGACATCTCCCCCGCAAGGGGGGAGATTGGCAGTTCAAGCGCTGCGCCCATTGCAGCAACGTCGGAGATTGGCGAAACCGGAAGTGGCGGCTGATCTCCCCCCTTGCGGGGGAGATGCCCGGCAGGGCAGAGGGGGGTGTGAAGGATCGCGGCGTATCCGGCGCTAATGCGCCTCGTCCCAGTTGTTCGCTGCGCGGGCATCGACATGCAGCGGCACCGACATCGAGATGGCCGGCATCGGCGCGTTCTCCATCACCCTGCGCACCACGGGGATCGTCGCCTCGACTTCCGCTTCAACCGTCTCGAAGATCAATTCGTCATGCACCTGCAAGAGCATGCGGGCGGACAGGCCGGTCTTTTCCAGCGCCTCGTCCATATGCACCATGGCGCGGCGGATGATATCGGCAGCGGTGCCTTGCAGCCTGGCGTTGATCGAGGCGCGCTCGTTGAAGGCACGGATCGACGGGTTTGACGACCGGATCTCAGGATAGTGGATGCGGCGGCCGAAGATGGTTTCGACGAAGCCATGCTCGCGGGCATAGGCTTTTGTTGCCTCGATATAGTCGCGGATGCCGGGGAAACGCTCGAAGTATTTCTTGATGTAGGCGCCGGCCTCCTCGCGCGGGATCGACAGCTGGTTGGCCAGCCCAAAGGCCGAGATGCCGTAGATGATGCCGAAATTGATCGCCTTGGCGCGGCGGCGCACTTCGGAAGGCATGCCTTCGACCGGCACGTTGAACATTTCCGAGGCGGTGATGGCGTGGATGTCGGCGCCATTGGCGAAGGCCTGCTTCAACTGCGGGATCTCGGCGACGTGGGCAAGCACGCGCAGTTCGATCTGGCTGTAGTCGGCCGAGACCAGTTTCTGGCCCTTGTCGGCGATGAAGGCCGTCCTGATCTTGCGTCCCTCCGCGGTGCGCACCGGGATGTTCTGCAGATTGGGATCGGAGGAGGACAGCCGGCCCGTCGTCGTTGCGGCCAGCGCATACGATGTGTGCACGCGCCTGGTGTCGGGATGGATGAAGCCGGGCAGCGCGTCGGTGTAGGTCGATTTCAGCTTGGTCAGCTGGCGCCAGTCGACGATCTTGCGCGGCAGTTCGTGGCCTTCGGCGGCGAGGTCTTCCAGAAGCTGCGCGGAGGTCGACCATTGCCCGGTCTTGGTCTTGGAGCCGCCGGGCAGGCCCATGCGGCCGAACAGGATGTCGCCGAGTTGCTTTGGCGACCCGATGTTGATGCGCTCGCCGACAAGGCCGTAGATCTCCTCCTCCAGCCGTGCAGCGCCTTGCGCCAGCTCGCCGGAGAGCCGCGACAGGATCTGGCGGTCGACCGAGATGCCGCGCTGTTCCATCCGCGCCAGCACCGGCACCAGCGGCCGTTCCAGCCGCTCATAGACCGAAACCAGGCCCTTGGCGGCAAGTCGCGGCTTCAGCACCTGCCATAGCCGCAGCGCTACGTCGGCATGGCCGGCGGCGTAGGCGGTCGCCCGGTCGATGTCGACCTGCTCGAACCCGACCGAGCTTCTGCCGGAACCGGCGAGATCCTTGAGCGGCGTCGTGGCATGGCCGAGCCATTTGTCGGCAAGCGAGGACAAAGTGTGGTGGCCGGTGCCGGCGTCGAGCACATAGGAAATCAACATCGTGTCGTCGAAGGGTGCGATATCGATGCCGTGGCGGCTCATGACGACGATGTCGTATTTGGCGTCCTGGGCGATCTTGAGCACCGATTTGTCTTCCAGCAACGGCTTCAGCAGCGCCAGCGCCTCGCGGACCGGAATCTGGTTCTCCAGCGTGCCGCCGCCGAGCAGGTCGCCAGCGCCGCTCTTGTGGGCGAGCGGCACATAGGCGGCGCGGCCGGGGCCGATCGCCAGGGAGAAACCGATGAGGTCGGCCAGCATCGGATCGGAAGACGTGGTTTCGGTGTCGAAGGCGACGGTTCCGGTCTCCTTGGCTTGGGCCAGCCAGGTCTTGAGCGTTGCCGTGTCGCGGATGGCGACATAGGCGGCAGGATCGATTTTGGCCGCGGCGGCCGTTTCCAGGCGAAGTGCGGCAAGCAGCGAAGGCGCGTCCCCGGCCCTTGCGGTTTCGGATTTGGCTTCATCCTGTGTTGCCGCAGGCACCGGTGTGCCGGAGCCGACATCGGGGCCGTGCGCGGTGTCGGCGCGCTCGACGGTGACGGCGACAGCCTGCACATCGCCGGCTTCGGTGCTGGTCGCCTCGGCCACACGGCGGGTCAGCGAGGTGAATTCCATGGTTTTGAGAAAGCCGATCAGCTTCGGCCCATCCGGCGCATGCAGCACGAAATCGTCGAGCCCGTCGGTCACCGGCACGTCGTTCTTCAGCGTCACCAGCTGGCGCGATATGCGCGCCTTGTCGGCATTGGCGATGATGGATTCGCGCCTCTTGTCCTGCTTGATCTCGCTGGCCCGGGCGAGCAGCCCGTCAAGGTCGCCGAACTGTTCCAGAAGCTGCGCCGCCGTTTTCGGCCCGATGCCGGGTACGCCCGGCACATTGTCGACGGAGTCGCCGGTCAGCGCCTGCAGGTCTATCATCTTTTCCGGCGGCACGCCCCATTTCTCGATGACTTCGGGGATGCCGATCTGGCGGTCCTTCATCGGGTCGTACATGCCGACCGTGGGTCCGACCAGCTGCATCAGATCCTTGTCAGAGGAGATGATAGTGGTGTCGCCGCCGGCCTCGCACGCCAGCCTGGCATAAGTGGCGATGAGGTCGTCGGCCTCGTAGCCTTCGATCTCGATGCAAGGCAGGTTGAAGGCCACGGTTGCCTGGCGGATCAGACCGAATTGCGGGATCAGGTCTTCGGGCGGTGCGTTGCGGTTGGCCTTGTATTCCGGGTAAAGATCATTGCGGAAGGTTTTCGACGAATAATCGAAAATGACCGCTAAATGCGTCGGCACGATGCCTACATCGGTGTTGCGGGCGTCCTGCATCAGCTTCCACAACATGTTGCAGAAGCCGGAGACCGCGCCGACCGGCAGCCCATCGGATTTGCGGGTCAGCGGCGGCAGCGCATGATAGGCGCGAAAGATGTAGCCGGAGCCGTCGATAAGGAAGAGATGGTCGCCTTTTTTCATGCCGGCAGGGATAGCGCGGCAGGACGGCGCGGTCCATGGCAAAGGCGGGCTTCCAACAGGTGTTGCGGCGACATGCTGACAGAGCCTGCCTGCCGATAGGTCCTGCTGCTGTTTGCCTCGGCGCTCACGGCTATGTTACAAAAGTGTAATTTTTGTGCCCTTGAAACGCCACGATCCGAGACACAAATAAAGGTCATCGGCAGTTTTCGCCGAGTCCGGAGCAAGGCCCGTCCCCCGCCTATCCCGGACAATTGCGGCAGCCTATCCCCCCTCTCCGGGCTGCCGCATCGTTTCGAGTAAAAGACCGCCGTGGTTCCCCTCCACCACGGCGGTTCTTTTTTGCCTTCTGACAAGTGTTTACGGTCCGTGGTCCAACGATCGCGGGCTTTTCGTTTTGATGCGCTGCCTTTACGGTCCCGGCACCGAAAAGAAAGGCCCGCAGTAATGTCCACCATTTCCTCCGTCCTCGACCGTCTCGACAAAAATCTCGACCAGAGCCTGGAGCGCCTGTTCGGCCTGCTCCGCATCAAGTCGATCTCCACCGAATCAGACTATGCCGCCGACTGCCGCAAGGCCGCCGAATGGCTGGTGGCGGACCTCAAGCTGATCGGCTTCGACGCTTCGGTGCGCGACACGCCGGGACACCCGATGGTGGTTGCGCACCATGAAGGCCCCGCCGGTTCGCCGCATGTGCTGTTTTACGGCCATTACGACGTGCAGCCGGTCGATCCGATCGAGCTTTGGGAGAACGACCCGTTTGCGCCGGCGGTCAATGAGATCGAGCCCGGTCACAAGGTAATCACCGGCCGTGGCTCGGCCGACGACAAGGGGCAGCTGATGACCTTCGTCGAGGCCTGCCGCGCCTGGAAGCAGGTGCATGGCAATCTGCCCTGCCGCATCACCATCCTGTTCGAGGGCGAGGAGGAGTCCGGTTCGCCGTCGCTCAAGCCGTTCCTCGAGGCCAATGCCGAGGAACTCAAGGCCGATTTCGCTCTGGTCTGCGACACCGGCATGTGGGACCGCGAAACGCCGTCGATCTGCGTTTCGCTGCGCGGAATGGTCGGCGAGGAGGTCACGGTCAAGGCTGCCGATCGCGACCTGCATTCGGGCCTCTATGGCGGCGCCGCCGCCAACCCGATCCGCATCCTGGCGAAAATCCTCGCCGACATCCATGACGAGAACGGCCACATCACCATTCCCGGCTTCTATGACGGGGTCGAGGAAACGCCGTCGCAGATCCTGAAATCATGGGAAACTCTGGGCGAGACCGCCGAAACCTTCCTCGGACCGATCGGCCTCTCGATCCCGTCGGGCGAAAAAGGCCGCTCGGTGATGGAACTGACCTGGGCGCGGCCGACGGCCGAGTTCAACGGCATCATCGGCGGCTATACCGGCAAGGGGTTCAAGACGGTGATCGCGGCGGAAGCGTCGTCCAAAATCTCCTTCCGCCTCGTCCACAAGCAGGACCCCGAGAAGATCCGCGCCGCTTTCCGGAAATTCGTCAAGGCGCGCATTCCCGGGGACTGTTCGGTCGAATTCCACCCGCATGGCGGCGGGCCGGCAATTCAGCTTTCCTACGACTCGCCATTCCTGGCCAAGGCCAAGACTGCGCTGTCGGATGAATGGCCGAAGCCAGCGGTGACGACGGGCAGCGGCGGCTCGATACCGGTGGTCGGCGACTTCCAGACCTATCTCGGCATGGAATCGCTGCTGGTCGGGTTCGGCCTCGACGACGACCGCATCCACTCGCCCAACGAGAAATACGAGCTGACCTCCTTCCACAAGGGCCAGCGCTCCTGGGCGCGCATTCTCGATGCGCTGACGCGCTGAGGAGGCTGGGAAGTTTTCTTGTTGATTTTTCAGCGGATCGCGGCGAGGACGAGTTACGCCGCGATCCGGAGAAAACCATGCCCGACATCCGCTTCCACAAGAACGATCTGCCCGACCTCGCCCACTACAATGTCGACGCGGTGGCCATCGATACCGAGACGCTGGGGTTGAACCCGCACCGCGACCGGCTGTGCGTGGTGCAGATCTCGCCCGGCGATGGCTCGGCCGACGTGATCCAGATCGCGCCCGGCCAGAAGAAAGCGCCGAACCTCGTCAGCCTGCTCCGCAACCGCGGCATATCGAAACTGTTCCACTACGGCCGTTTCGACCTCGCCGTGCTCTACAACGCCTTCGGCGTCATGCCGGAGCCGGTGTTCTGCACCAAGATCGCCTCGCGGCTGACCCGCACTTATACCGACCGGCACGGCTTGAAGGACATCTGCTTCGAACTGCTTGGCGTCGGCCTGTCGAAGGCGCAGCAATCGTCGGACTGGGCGGCCGAGACCCTGTCGCCCGAACAGCTCGAATATGCCGCTTCCGACGTTCTCTATCTGCACCGTCTGCGCGAGGTGCTGGCTGGACGCCTGGCGCGGGACGGGCGCACCAAGGAAGCCGACGCCTGCTTCCGCTTCCTGCCGACGCGTGCCAAGCTCGATTTGATGGGTTGGGACGAAGAGGATATTTTTGCCCACAGCTGATGGCCTTCGGATAACGCTTCCGGCAGCCTTGCAACCAGACACGCGTCGTGGCGTTCTGTCGACTCAATGAGGGGGATGACGTGGCAGACCGCAAACCGATAGCGACCGCCCCGACGGATGGATCCAAGGTCACTGTTCTGTGGAAGGACGGCGCCGGCGTCGTCAGCGAATCCGTCGGGCAATATCGCGACGGCGCCTGGTGGGTCTACACCGACAGCGATACCCAGAAAAAGGTCGACCCGACCGGCTGGCGGCCAGTCTCCAGCGACGATGACGACGATCAATGAGCGCCGCTGGCGGGTGCAACTGCTTTCGCATACCCTGAAGTCGTTGATATCGAGGCCGATTCGGGGCCTTCCGCTCCGTAGCCTCTCTTCCTGGAGGAACGCGTCATGGGCATCGAAAGCCTTCTCATCTTCATCATAATCGGCGCCATTGCCGGCTGGCTCGCCGGCCTCATCGTCTCGGGCTTCGGCTTCGGCCTCATCGGCAACATCATCGTCGGGGTTATCGGCGCCCTGATCGCCGGCTGGCTGTTTCCAAGGCTCGGCTTCGCTATCGGCGGCGGCATTCTGGCTGCCATCATCAACGCAACGATCGGCGCCGTCATCCTGCTGGTGCTGGTCAAGGTTCTGAAGCGAGCTTGACGCTCTAAGTTTTCATTCAACGCAATTCCTCAGGAGAAAGCCTGTGCTTTCCTGGAATTGCTGCCAAAGGAGCGCGCCGTGAAACAGAACACTCTCTATCTCCTTGTCGGCGCGCTCGTTGTCGTGGTCATCGCGCTCGGTGCATATGTCTATCACGAACAGACCAAGCCCAAGGGCGTAGAACTGAAGATCGACGACAAGGGCATCTCGATCCAGCAGAATTGAAATATTCGGGTAGCCAGGGCCTCTGCCTTTTGCGGCAGACAGGCCGCGAGGATGCGGCTTTCGGACCCAGTTGGCGGCAGCGGATTTAGAAATTCTTAAGGAATTTCAGAAGGGTGCATAAACCCTGCTTTAACGCGCCCTTAACACTAAGCCGTTGAATTTGTTTGAAGTCGTTACCGTTGGTTCCGATCGTTCGGGGCGTTGGGGAGAGAAATGCAATGGAAAACTACAATCCAATGGAATCCGCGATGGAGCGCGCTGTGCGAAATGAACTCAAGAGCGAGGCGAGCTATTCGCGACCAACCGAGGGGCGGGATTGTCGTGTTGGCACAACCAAAACTTACGTTGAGACTTTGAACGGGATAACTGTAGGGTCATTCGGTGCGAGGTTCCGAGCAGCTGAAACCACCCCTTTTACGTCGCCAGCGTGAAGAACATCGATTGGTCTTTGTTCCTTAAGCAGAACGTTTGGGGATATGAGCCATTCCCATGCTTGACGTGGACTACCAACGACCGAGATTACCTCAGCGATGCCAGGAACGGGCCGTCCATCAGCAAACTGCCTTAAAGGGAATACGGGCTTGCTGCTGCTCCTGGTATTTAGAGCGACGGCTTCATTTCGTTTCTGCCAACGATATAATGTGGAGCGCGGAATTCCGAAGAAACGCTCGATCTCCGTTGGGCCAGCCACCGGGCCGGCCCAATCGTCCGCCAGTTTCAGAGTTGCTGTCTGTTCGGAACGGCTGGCTTTGAGACGAACGAGGCGCCTAGAAACTTGTCCCAAGGCGATCTGTGTCAACTCGGTCGCAAACTCAGTCGCGTAATTCGGAACGTCTTCCTCAATGGTTTTGAAGGCCCTCTGAATAGCGTCTGGCTGACATACTATCTGGGATACGATGATGGCCGCTATCTCAGCCGCAGCCCTCATCGCCGGCAGGCGAATCTTCGGTCCATCCGTTTGGAGCACGCTTTCAATGGCTAGATAGAGGGTCTCCTGCAGGCCTTCGCGGCTTTCAAGCTTTTCCCTGTGCCGCAGTTTGGAAAAACGTCTTCTGGTTGTCATTGCGCTCTCGATTCTGTTGTTAGGCAAGGCATCCCACCGCCATACAAAGATCATAAAAGCGGGCCGAGCAACGCCAATTCGTTACCAAATTGTTGCTCGCAGGGCGAAAACGTGACGTTTCTGCAACACGCGCCGCGGATAGCGGTAAGAGGCGTCCTTCGAATTGACGATCTGGGTTGATCATCAAAACCTCATGGATAATGTTGACTTCGAAGGAGCGGCGCGGTGCGCACTTTTTCGGTAGTGGGGATGGGGCAGGGAACGCTGTCCTTCAGCAAAGAATACCCAGACCCGTTTTTTAACTTTTGACTGGAGGTCAGAAAATGAACATTAAGAGCCTTCTTCTCGGCTCCGCTGCGGCCCTGATCGCAGTTTCCGGTGCGCGCGCCGCCGACGCCGTCGTCGTCGCCGAGCCGGAACCGGCTGAATACGTCAAGATTTGCGACGTTTACGGCTCGGGCTACTTCTACATCCCCGGCACCGAAACCTGCCTGCGCATCGGCGGCTATGTCCGTTACGACATCGGCGTGGGTGATGTCGGTTCGTTCGACGGTGCGACGTCCGCCGACGTTGAGGACGGCGGCAGCAATGACACCTACTTCAAGAAGGCCCGCTTCTCGCTGAAGACCTGGACCGGCCAGGAAACCGAGCTCGGCACCTTGAAGACCTACACCGAGACCCGCTTCAACTTCCAGAACAACAACCGTGATGCGGGCGCGCTTGGTGACGTAAATCCTGCCGGCAACACCGGTGCTTCGCTGAACTTCGCCTGGATCCAGCTTGGTGGCCTGCGCGTCGGTAAGGACGAATCGGCGTTCAACACGTTCATCGGCTACGCCGGCAACGTCATCCAGGATACGCTCGTTCCCTACGGTGATTTCGACACCAACGTCATCCAGTACTACTTCGACGCAGGCAACGGCTTCTCGGCCGTGATCTCGCTCGAAGAAGGTTCGGGCGGCGGCACGGTAGACCTTGCCGGCAACGGCGTCTACGGCGTGGGCACTATCGACAGCTACGTTCCGCATGTCGTCGGCGGTCTGAAGTACACGCAGGGCTGGGGCGCCATCACCGGCGTGCTCGCTTATGACAGCAACTATGAAGAAGTCTCCGGCAAGGTTCGTTTGGACATCACCCCGATGCAGAACCTGTCGCTCTTCATCATGGGCGGCTACGGCACCGACGACAACCTGACGGATACCACCTATGCGTTCCCGGCCGGCGGCCGCGGCTTCTACAAGCCGTGGGATGGCAACTGGGCAGTCTGGGGCGGTGGCACTTACACCATCAACGAGAAGACCTCGTTCAACGCCCAGGTCTCGTATGACGAAGGTAAGAACCTCGGCATCGCCGCGAACATTGCCTACGACGTTGTCCCGGGCTTCACGGTCACGGCCGAAGTCGACTACGTCAATGCAGGCAGCATCGGTGAAGACGGTGGCACCCTGAACCACAACTGGACCGGTATCACTGATGGCGACGACGCCATCGGCGGCATGCTCCGCTTCCAGCGCTCGTTCTGATAGCGCGCTTGATTGGAAAATGGAACCCGGCGGGCAACCGCCGGGTTTTCATTTTGTCAGACCTTACCCACGTCCCATTGGGTGCAGAAGTCGCTGTAGCTTGCGGCGTTATGGAGAGGTGGCCGAGTGGTCGAAGGCGCTCCCCTGCTAAGGGAGTAGAGGTCAAAAGCTTCTCGTGGGTTCGAATCCCATCCTCTCCGCCAATTGCCCTTCTGAGAGACGTTTTGTCCGGGCTAATGCCCGGTCTCGCGCACCTCTCGCCGCAGCATCCCTCTAAGAGCAGTTCGAAGAGGCTTTCGACCTCGCCAGCGATTTCATGAGGGGCGATGCCGGCCTTCTCTGCCGCTGTTATCAACTGGATGGCCTTGGCTTCCCACGGGCTCGCTGAACTGAATACGCCCGCCGGGCGCGATATAGCGCGGCCTCGTTCAGTCAGCCAAGCCGGCGTCGCGGTGCACGATAGCACCGAGAATCGCGGCGTACACGCTGCCGACTTCCTCTGCGCAGGATATGCCCAGCTTGTCCGCGCGGTCTTCCTTCGCTTGCTCGGCCAGGTCGCTGATGCCAAGCGCGATTGTCTGCTGCGGATGGAAGGACGCTGACTGTAAAAGCCGGCCCAACCTTTCGGCGGGCGGGCTTGCACTGTCGGAACTGGAGAGTGTCATGTCGACAGCCCCGACAGGTCGGAAAGGGGTCGCTGGTTAACGGCGCGAGATCAGCAGGCAAGCCGGCGCAGGTCACGATCATAGGTATCTTCGTTGCTAAGCACTTCGACGCAGCGCTTCTTCATCCGAGTGACCTGGGCGTTCGACATATCGCCGACAACGCTAGCCAGATTCGGGTTGCTCGGAGCGGTCGGGTTGCTGGGGTTGGCGGCTGGATTGGTTCCAACGCCGACATTTACTTCGGTACCGACCCCGGTGACGACACCGTCATTGGCGCCGCCGGTGCCGATGGAAGCAGTCGCTCCGCCATGACTGCCGCTTTTGGTGCGATGTCTTTCACCAACTGAGAAGACCAAACTGACGGAACTTTTGCCGTGGAATCGTGTTCGTTCGAGCATGACGAGAATAGCCGACCTCGGACCGCCTAAGCCCGGTAAGCCACATGATCCTCACTTGCAAGAGCATTTCCATGTCTGCCCCATCTGCGGCCAGCAGGTCGACCGGCGCGACTTCCGCCAGGTCATGTGGCACCAGCAACCAGATCACGAGCCCCTGGAGTTCGACCAATGAGCGCCAGCCGCCCGCGGCTCATTGATTGCCGCGTCGATGCGTTTGCCGAAAATGTCGGCCATAGAACGTGAATAGGTGGCGGTGAGGTGGTCACCGTCACGCCAGACATATACGTTGCCGATAACAGCGGCGCAGATGTTGCCTGGGCATACGATGTCGCTGAAGTCGACGAGGGGCACATGCGGGTAGTGGCGCTGAGCAACGACCAGCGGATCACGATCACGCTCCGATTTATATGGAACGGAGCAGCGGCGGTCCCGAGCCATGCATCGCTCCGGGTTCGTTCCCCAAGCTGGTGTGTCGGCTATTACCACCACCTTAATGCCCAATGCCTCGATGTTGCGCCATAGCTGCACCAACGTATCGCTCACGGGCACCTGGCTTCCGTCGTCGGGATAAGCACGTAAAACGTCTCTCTGCCCGAAAATGATGATGTCTGGCCTTTGTTGTTGAATAATTCTCAGCATATGCTGACCCCAGGTCAGGCAATCTGGAAACGGACGGTCGCTGTCAGACACCATGATCATGGCCGGGAACAGCGGGCAACCGGGCTTGGTAAAACTCTCCCCATTCCACCCTCGATCCGACGCGGTCACCTGAAACGCCGGAAGCCAGTGTTCTGCGTGCGAATCGCCAACCAGGAACACCTTGAGCCGCCCATTTGGATCGCCAACCTGGCAACCGACAGGTTCGCTGTTTTCGCGAGGCGGGCGGCAGCTGTCCGTTTGTGGCTTATCCTGCTTTATTGTCGGTAGCGCAGGAGCATAGGCCGCTACGGTCGGCACCGGCTTGTTCGAGAACAATGACCTAGCCCCTGGATAGTCGTCGGGGTTGTTCGAGATCAACGCTTCTTGCCGGGCAATTTCTATCGAGACAGCGCAAAATGCGATTAGAGGCACCAGGGGAACCGGGGCGAAAACGGCCAGCCACTCGACCAGTCTGGGGCGTGATGGCAACGATGCGCGGGAGCGGAAACGGTCCTCGACCTGAACCTTTGTGACGGCGGCCAGACCGGCGCTTGCCGTAAGGATGGCCACGCCTCCCCAAAGGCCGATCGTGTCGCCACTTTGCTGTGTGAAAAAAACGATGATTGCCCAATGCCAAAGATAGAGCGAGTAAGAGATGTCGCCGAGGAATTGGAACGGTCGTGCCTTGAGCAAAGCAAAGGCGCTGAACGACGACTGGCTTTGACCAGAGACGATGACGAACGCGGTCCCAACGGTCGGGAACAGGGCCGCGTAGCCGGGGAAGGGTGTCTTGGCCGAGAACAGAAAGGCGGCTGCGAGAATCGAGCCGACGCCGGCAAACCCAAGCAACCGCCGCGCTCGTTCCCCGATCCATGTGTCGGCTGACCTCGGCACGATGAGACACAGCAGAGCGCCGAGGGCCAGCTCCCAGATGCGGGTGTGGGTGACAAAATACGCCCGCGCCGGGTCGACAAGCGTGAGCCATACTGAGGCGGCAAGGGAAAGGATGAAGATTGCGCCTAGCACGGCGACCAGCAAGGGCCGCCAAGGCCTGCGGACCTTTCGTGAAAGCCACAGGACGCCGATGATCAGCCCCGGCCAGACAACGTAGAACTGTTCTTCGATCGACAGCGACCAGTAATGTTGGACCGGGCTCGGCGCGCTCGTCATCGCCAGGTAATCAATCGCCTTCGCTGCGAGCCGCCAGTTCTCCAATTGGAAGGCGCTGTGCACCAGTTCATTGGTGCCGTCCCTCCACAGCGCAGAGGGTAGATAGAGCGGGGTCGCCAAGCCCACCAGCAGAAGCACAAGCATCGCGGCAGGCAAGAGGCGCCGCGCCCGGCGAATATAGAAACCAAGTAGGCCAATTCTTCCGGTGTCCTCCACCTCCCGCAGCAAGACGCCGGTGATCAAGAACCCAGAAATGACAAAAAACACGTCAACGCCGACATAGCCGCCGGGACTAGCCAGGGCCAGACGTGGAACACAGCGACTGAGGAGACAGCGATAGCACGCAGCCCCTGAATCTCAGGCCGGAAATTGGACTTGCTCAAATACTTTCTGCCGGTTGCTGCTAGGCTCGCGCTTATACAGAATGAAACGAATGGAACAAGTAGCCCTCAATAACAAGCTCAGCACTCAATTTGGCATCGGCTGGGACCAGAAAAGCGAAAAGCCCCGGACACGGTGAGGCGCCGGGGCGAAATCGGATAGTTGGTTTCATATCGTCGTCAGGGCGGTGGCACCCGATGCTCGGCCCGGTCCAGCCGTTCGAGGATATCGCGGATCACATCCCGTTGGTTGTAGACGCTGGCGGTCGCGGCCTTGATCTCATCGATCTGACGTTGCTCGTCAGCGAAGCGTTGGTCGAAATTCGCCCAGACCCGCTCATGCTCGGCGCGAGGCACCAGGCTGGCGCGTATGTCGGCTATGTCGGCTACTGTCCGGGTTCGGTCTTCCTGCCCTCTGTCGGTGCGCCATTTCATCTCGGCTTGCGTCACCATCTTGTCGGCGATCACGGTCAACGCGTCCTTCACGTCGCTGACGTTTTCGCGAATGGGCGACAGGGCTTGCGTGCCGGCCGCTACCAGGATCGTGAACGCAACGCCTACCGCCGTCAGCAGGACCGGCCATTGTGTCTTGCTCGAGCCGCGCAGCTCGCTTGCAAGCGAATTGACCAGGCTCTCGATATTCCGAAAGCCGGTGTTCATGTTGGAGCGGAGGTCTACGATGTCGCGGCCTTGGTTCTCCACCCGCTCGCTTATCCGGGCGTATTGGGTTGCCGGGTCGAAAGTGCCGTTGGTCTGGTTTGCCATGTCAATATCCGCCATCGCCTCGACGCCTAATGTGTTTGCTATTTCAATTCAGCCCGGCGCGCAGCGCTCGCCTTGGTGTGCACGTCGCATTCCCCGCGCGTGTAGAGATTCACAGCGCAGCCCGGCGCCATGGTGCGATCGATCTTGTTCTGGTCGGCCACGGTCTTGCCCTGTGCCCCGGCGAGGCTGTTACCGAGGGCCAAGCGTAGCGCTGGCACACCGCTGACGCCCGAAGTCGTACACGCCGCCAGCGTCAAGACACTCATCGAGAGACATGCGCGCATCAATGCCTTCGTGGATCGCATCGGTGTTGTCCTTTTCGATTTTGGCGCGCAGTTCGTCGGCGCCCTGGTGTTTGATGAATTCGTAGACGCCGAGCGCGGCCCCGCTGACGACCAAGGCGACGGCCGCCCAAGCCATGACGGCGGCGAGCGGGCGAGGAACGCCAACAGCGCCGGCAATGAGACCGATGAGCCAGGTCACAGGAAGATGTACCAGACAGCCGCGGCGCCGACCGGAACGCCCATCAGGAAGCCGGCGATCGCCGGCAACGCCTTGGTGAGCCAGATTTCAAACAGCTCTCGCATGATTAAAATCCTGCCGTGCCGAGGGCTTCAGCGAGGTGCTTTGCCTTCCGGTTGGTCCACCAACGATAGGCGCCGCCACCGATGACCAGCAGCGCGCTGACGAGAGCGAGAACGACGACAATCTTGGTGATCCACTCGCTGGCATAGGAGAGCGGCGAGAGCTGGTCCCGAAGGCCTTCCAGAACGCCGGTGACGCCGAGGCCGCTGCCGCCGGCGCCAATGGCGGCGTCTGCCGGTGCGGTCGATGGAGCGGTCTTGGCGTCTTCGGCAAATGCCTTGGCGTCGGCGCCGTCAACAAAGTTCGCAGCTTGCGGAGTTTCGCCGGTCGCCCAGGAGATGCCGATCGCGCGGACTTCGCGAACACGCGCGCTCCAGCCTTTGCCGAAAACAGCGAACGTGCTGAGATGGCGCAGGAAGTTCATGCGCGCGTCACAGATTCTGTCGATCAACGCGTCGTTGTCATTGACCGCTTTCAGCGCTGTCAGGGTGCCGATCCCCATCACGCCATCAATCCGGCCAGTGTAGAGAGGCCGTAGCGCCTGCTGAAGGAACATGATCGACCGGCCGGGACCTGAGTTCACCGCGCCGTCGAAGAGCACGTAATCGACGCCGTCGGGCAGCTGATCGCCCTTCACGGCGTCCCAATACTGCCGATCGTAAATTTCGTTGAGTTCGTCGGTCGAGATGCTCTTGACCGACCGCGTGGCCTGCCCCTTGCCCTTCCGATAGGCGTCATAGACCCGCTGGGTGACGCCCTTCATGGTCGGGCCGCCAGGGTCTCTCTTGTTGTTCGAATACCCGCCTTCGTGCGCGAGCACCTTGGCAAGTGATTCCTTTTCACGTGAAATAGCCATGTTAAACCTTTGGGTTATGTTGAAATGCTTTCAGGTGCGCCGAATGGCGCAGGGGCGGGGAAGGATGTCGTTTTTCTCAAAGTGGTTTAGAGACGCACGCGGGAAGCTTCCGGCCCATGTCTCCGTCGGGCGGCACACCTACGGCGTGACTTGGCGAAAAGTGCTTTTTCCAACCAGCGAAGCGCCGCTCAAGGTCGGAAGCTTCTGTTCGGTCGCCGGCCAAGTTCTTTTCATGTGCACCGGTCAGCATCAGACACAGAGTGCGACCTCATTCCCGATCTATAGTCGGCTCCTCGACCAGGCCGGGCCCGTACCCAACGGGGGTAAGGCCGGCGGTATCTCTGTCGGGAATGATGTGTGGATTGGGCACGGTGCCATCATCTTGCCTGGTGTCTCGATCGGAGACGGAGCAATAGTAGGCGCCGGTTCGGTGGTCACCAAAGACGTGCCGCCTTATGCGATTGTCGCGGGCAATGCTGCTCGACTGATACGCTATCGCTTCGCCGAGGACGTCATTGCGAAAATGCTCAGCATTCGCTGGTGGGAGTGGAGTGACGAAAAGGTCAAGCAGGAAGCGGCGTCATTGTTAGGGCCGATCGAAGCGTTCGTCGCGCAGCACTCGGGCGGCCGATGACGGACATATTCGGCTACATCGCCTATGGCGAAAACCATTTTTACCATCAAGGCGCTCTGCTGAGCGCGTTGAAGCTGTTGCATCATTGCCCGAGAGCCAGGATCATAGTTGCAACCGACCGGCCCAACTTGTTCGGCGGCTATCCGGTCGAGACGCTACTTCTCACCAGTGAGCAGAAACAGGCCTGGTCGTTCAATGCCCGTTACCATTTCGGCATCAAAGCGAGGGCGATGATCGAACTTCTGAAAATGGCAGATCGGCTAATTTTCATGGACACCGACCATTACGCGACAGCAGACCTTTCTCGCGGATTTGAGACCATCACACCCAAGCACTCCGTAATGCGGCGCCAGGAGAAGCCGCACAAATGGACCCCTATCTTGGAAGGAAAGGACCTTCGTATCGGCGACTACGTGATGACGGGCCGAGAGCCTATGTGGCAAAGCGGCATCCTCGGCGTGCACCGCGCCAATCTTTCTGCCCTCGTCGATGCTTATCCGCCGATGCTTGCCGTTCACGAGATATCCAAGATCGACGCTGCTGAACAGTTCTGCATAGGCATCGCGTTATCCTTGAGGGAGCGGACGATCAGCGAGCATCAGCTCCAGATTGCGGACTACAACACCAGAGGCAAGAAGGCCTTTGCAGCGCCTCGTGTCCATCGGTTCTTCGCTGCCTACGGTGCCGAGCCGATTTCAAGACAAATCCGGGAAGCTGGCCGATATCGTTTGCGCCGAACGCTGATAGATATCATTCGCCAAAAACTTACGACGTGAGAATGACGGCTGGATCGAGACCAAGGGCACGAACCAGGCCGATCGCATCAGGGTCATCGCAGTAAACTTCCGGGCGATCGGGTGCGAACCAGCGTGCGAAATAGACCGGGTTGCCAATTAGCATGGCATACGCCTGAGGCATCTTGCCCGCATCTATGATGCGAGCTTGCACAACAGATTTCAGAATCAAACGGCGCAAGGCTGGCTGCTCGCTCCAAGCGTTGCCGTTCCAGATTTGGCGCGCGTCGCCGGGCGCCTCGGGCACCTCTATGCCATTTTCAGGCAGCACGACGCCTTCACCGTCGAAGCCGCCGAGATAGACGCCATCGGCGTCGACGAAAAATTTGGTCATATCTACCGGTCCCTTACCCAGAAATTGTGATTGATGTATGTGTTGGCCAAGCACGCTCTTTTTTGCGATGAGGCGAAGATGTTCTATTTGGGGTTGGCGATCGGCTTTGCGTTGGGCGTCGTCGCTATGTCAGCTGTCGTTTACTATTGGACGCACCACGATGATTTTGAGATCAGGCGAGGGGAAACGCGGTAGGCGCATGCCTTCTCGGCACCGATTTAGACGGGCAGATTTGACCGAATGAACTCATGCTTCTTTTTGGCCGCTGACGCGGAATATTTCCCGTACGCCTGCCTTGCAGCGCGTCGGATCACAGACGTTTCGACGCCGATCGATGGCTACCTTCTTTATACCGGAGTTCGCCAAGAGGATCTCGGTATCGGCCAGCGTATATTGAGCGGCCGCGTCGAATTGGTTGATGTCGCCGCCTTCATCGCGAATGCTCGATTTGAGGCCGCAAGCCACAGCATAGCAGCCTACGTTCGCCTCTTCTCCGATCGGTTGCCTGTTTTCACGGGCTACGATCGCATCGCATATTCAGATTCTGACGTCCTTTTCAACCGCGACATCAACGATCTGGTTGGGCAGCAATTGCGCGCCCCACTACTCGCCGCTCATGACGATTACATGTATTTCCGGCCATCATATCGCGAAAAGCTGGGCCTGCAGCCCGGCGCGCCATACTTCAATTCCGGCGTCGTCGTCATGGACATGAACTCGATTCGGGCTGACGACCTATTGGGGCTAACCCGCAAGACGGCCGTTCTCGGAAAACTGAACGATCAGAACGCGCTGAACATCGTCTTCGAGGGCAAGTGGCAGACAATGCACCCGAACTGGAACCTGCAATCACTCGGCACAAGGGAATTCCGGTTCGCCCATGCCTATGCCCGCCATTTCGCCGGCGGCAAGCCTTGGGGCAATCAGGTGGGTGTCGAACTTGAAGCCCTCAAAGTTTGGCGCGATCTGGCGAAGGACACGCCTTGGGCAGAACCTTTCAAGCAACTGATCCCATTTGAGCGAGGTGTCATCAAAAGGTTCAAGCGCCGATTTGATGGTCTGACGGCCATGGTATCGAGCAAAGAATACTATCAGCGACGCGCTCGCTACGATGGACGGAAGACGCATGCTTTATATTCAGCGCAAGCTGATGCTGGGGAAATGGCGATCAGTTTTCCGGAGGTTGTCGGCGGCTTCGCCTAGGCCCATGCCCTCACGACAATTTTCCAACTGCTGGCTGTGGCCACAAAACCAGTACCACCGCCTTTGCTGATGTAATCGAAAACGGTGTTACCTATCCTGACGTTGATGTTCGTAGCATCCGGCCAAATACCATGCCCCTTGTTACCGGCACCGTTGCTCATGAACAGCGGAATTTCGTCACCGATAGCCCAGCCGTTATCTGCTGTGGAGCATTGTGCAAACATTCCATACAGTTTTGGCTTGACACCAAGACCGTGCGCGAGTGTCAGAAGCCCCCCTAGCGTGTAGGTCTGCTGCGCGCTCTCATAGGCTGTTTGCAATTTAGCGCCGGCGATCTGAAGGTATCGCGCATCCTGTTCGGCCTGAGACCACTGGATTTTGTACCAAGCACCCCAGACGCCGCCATTCTGGTGGCGCCGCCAGATTGTCGTGTTGGCTGCTGCTGCCGTGGTGAAGTCATAGACTGTCTGCGTCCTGTATCCGGCAGCACCGTGCGCTTCGACCGTGCCGATGTTCCACCCGGTGTTTGCCGCAGGGGCGTTGGCCGCCCCACTGCCCATATACCAGCCGTTGTCGAGCGCCGTGTTCCAATCGGCAATGGTCTTGGCCACCACGGCCAGGCGCGTCGGGAGGTTGGCGTCGGAGATTACGGCGATCGGCTGGCCTGAGGCGCGGACGTAAGACCGAATGCGCCAGTTGCCGCCACCGAGGGACTGCGCCACGGCGGTATCACCGGCAGCGGCAACGATGTTGGCGGCGCCCGGCAGGATGAGCGTGGCGGCATTGTGGGTAAGCGTCGCCGCTCCGGAGAAGGTCAGGAAACGCAAGACGCCGCTGGGCAGCGCGCCCAAAGCGGTGATCACCGCCGCGCCCGACACAGTGACGGAGACACCGGTTGCCGCGGCCAGATCAGTCGTTGCGGCTGATGCGATGACACTGCTGGTCGTGTGCAGAGCATCATTGCCACCAACCGCCGTGCTCGCGCCCGTGCCGCCCATCGTGATCGGGCGCGGCGTGTTCATTATCGACAGGAGATCGGCCAAGAAGGCATTGTATTTCCCGCTCTCGATCGTTGTGTTCGGAATCGCCGTTGTGTTCGGCGGCCATGACGTGACGCCGGCTCCATTCATAGGCATTGGCAGCACCTTTTAATTTTGGGGGATTGGTTTATGTTCCGCGCGCATGCGCGTCAGAATTCTTCAGGTCATCGCTGCTGTGATCACGATTGGCGTCATGGTCGTGCTGCACGACGTGCTTGGAGGGTTTCTCCGAAGCGTCGAGCCCCAATTCGTCATCGGTCTTGCCGTTGGCGTTATGGGAACGACAGCGGTTTTCGTTGCGCTATTGGTGTGGGAGCGCCGAACGCTGACCTTGCGAGAGGAGCAGCGCGCGAGAGACTTTATCGACCTCTGACGCATTTACACGCGAGCCACGGCCGGCACGAAGAAGCGTTTCAAGCACTTCCGGATCGTTACTGGTGAGGATCTTGGCCATAGCCCTGCGCGTGGCTTCGTTCTTGATGCCGCTGAGTGCTTCAACGACCGCGTCAACGCCTTTCATGGCCGTGGCCCGGGCCGCCCCCGCTACCCCGCCTGCCATGAAAGCCTGAGGGACACCAAAGGCCTCGGCGCCGGAGCCGGTGAGTTCCTGCTGTGAAGCCTGGCGGGCTGCGGTGAGAGAATTCCGCGTCACAATATCGGTTGTGTCTGCGAAATGCTTCTCGCGATCGAGAAGACCGATGATGCGGTCGGCTCGGTCCTTGCCGAAAAGCGTTGCAAGACGACTGCGGTTCCAATCGCCTTCGCCCTTGATGAGGCGCTGAAGGGCAACGCGGTCATTTGCGTTTGTCCCCACGATGCGCTCAATCTCGGCACGCGCGCCCTCGCGCAGCCGCATAGGGACAGCAGACGGGCCGATCTGCATGCCTTGCGGCAACGCACCTTCCTGCACTTCTTGGGCGAGCTCGGCGGGCCTCGGCGCTTCCCGGCCGCTGGACAGCACCTGTTGACCGCGTCCGACCGCCTCCCGCTGGCGGGCCAGCTCGGCAAATTTGCTGTCGACTTCTTTGATGCCGGGCACGGAAGCGCGCAACTCGTCATCAACAGCCTGTCTGGCCGTCTGAAGCGCGTTGCGGGCGTTCGTTTCCACCGTCGTTTCCAGCATGCCATCAATAGCCTTGCGGGTTTCAAGCAACGTTACGGGATTGCTTTCCAGTTCTTGGGTGCCGGTGCGGTTCAGCATCGTGCGGACACGCTGTAGACCGCGCTGCGCCTCGCCGCGAAGGGTCTGGATTTCCCGATCAAGATAGGTGGCGATGGGTCGCGTATTGACCGGCGAAGCGTTGGCAAAGGCCACCCGATATTCCGGTGACAGGTTGGCCTGGTTCACGTCGATGCCGGCATTGATGCGCGATGGGATAGGGGCTGGGCCAAGTTCCTGGTCGATCGTGCTGGTGATGCGCTGGTTTGCACCGGCATTGCGCGCGTCGACGGCCCCGCGAACAATGGCTTTGCCTTCTCCGGGCAACGCTGCCAAGCCGCCGGCCTGCGATCGAAGATTTTCGCCCAGATCCATGATCATTCCGCCGGGGCCGAGCTTGTCCATCTGACCCAGCGCGCCGGCATCGAGCGCGTCGCGCCCTGCCGCCCTTGACAGCATCGCCGCGGCAACCTTGTCGATGCCAAGTTCCTTGGCTGCACCGCCGAGGTTCCAGCCATCGGCAACATACTTGACGCCTCGGCCGACGAGAGGGCCGATAGCCGGGGCGAGCACACCGAGGCCGGCTCCAGTAACCGTGCCAATGCCTGTTGCCGCAGGATCTCCTCCAGAACGGACTGCCGCATCGGTTCCGTTGATAAGTCCGCCGGTCAAAGCACTGGCGCCGAAGCGCAACGGCGCCGACGCCACGCCAATACCGAAGGCCCCAGGCGCTGCCGCCATCGCCGGGATAGTGCCCGCGACAGCGCCCGTGACTTGTGACGCCTTGTCGAGGTTCGGGTTCATCGACTTTTCAGCGACGGTGCCCGCTTGGATGCGCTTCAGAACTTGGTCATAGGTCTCGTCAGACGCTCCTGCGATTGTCGCAGCAGCTGCACGATCGACGCCGCCCCGGATCATTGGGCCCAAGATCGGGATGCCCTCCAGAATCCCGCCCGAGGTGGTGCGCATTTTGCTCAGAGCATCGTCGCCCTCGATCCTGTCGGTGAGCGCATTGTAGCCAGGTGGTGCGAAGGCAGGAACGCGGTTCGGCTGCAACGTCTCTTGATCGACCCCGGCAATCGCGCGCTTTTGCTCGGGTGACAGCGCATGCATCTGTTGGGCGAGCCCAATGCCCGCTTGAGCGCGGGCATCCGGACCTGAGGATGCGCCCGCCTGTCCGAGGGCGCTCAGCGCGGTCTTTTCGTCGGGCGCATCGACTTCGTAGGTCTTGCCGTCCGCGCCTTGAATTTCGAATGTCGCCATTATGGTTTCACCCTGATCCGAACACCGTTGCCGACATCTTTCCAGCCATCCGGATTTGGCGATGCTGCTGGAGCGTTCGGCTCGGCCGTCGTCCGGTCGACCGAAGCCTTGATGCCTTCCAGCATGCGCTTCAGCTCTTTGACGCTGTTGGCCGCCCTGTCACCCGCCCCGCCAGTAGCTGCGGTGTAGACCTGGCTCGGAAGGTTCCATGCCCCGCCGACCTTGGTCAGGTCGACAACCGGGTCGTAGATCATGTTTTCCATCAACTGGAGATCAGGCCCATTGAGGACACCCAGATTGAAGAGTTCCTTCATCTGCAACATGATACCCTGGCGGACGGTGTTCAGATTGTCCTTGGACGCGCCGGGCATTGCCTGGATGCCGGTCTTGGCGACCAGCTCCGAATAGCGGTCGAGTTCGCCGGTGATGGCATCGAACGCTTGGTTGACCGAGGAAACCCGGTTCCGCTGTGTTTCTGTCGGCTTCATTGTGCCGGGGATGACGGCTCCTGCAGAAGGAGCGGCCGAAGGCGGCGCAACGACGGCGGGAGCCGGTGCCCCAGCAGCAGGAGGCGCTACCTGAGCGGGCGAAGTCACTCCTGGCGCGGCTGGCGCGGCAGGCACGGCACCACCACCGGGAGCCTGTAGCCATGCCGGAAGGTTGGGCGGCACCTGAATAGGCACCATGCCATCAGGCGTCTGCACCATCTGCGTCTTTGGCTGCGAAATGATGGCGTAGGCAGTCGCATATTCTCGCGAAGCGGGATCGGCGGTCGAGAGGATGTTCCAAGCCTGGGCATCGAGGCCGTTGCCCTCGAACTTCGTCGGGCCGCCGCCTGAAATGCTTTTCGTCTCGCCGCTGGCCGCATCGAACAGGGTGTCGTCGTCCAGCTTCTGCCACTGCTTCGGCGGAACGGCCAGAGACTTGCGCGCAGCCTGAATTTGCAGCTGCCGCAAAGGATCGGCCTCCTGCATTTTCTGCTGGAGCATCATATTGGCCATCGCCTTTTGCTCGGGCGATGCCCACGGGTCAGCGGCAACCTGCATGATCTGCTGAATAGACGGACCGCCCTGACCGGGCTGGATAGCGCCGCCAGTGCCGCCAGCCTCTACCGGGATGCTGGACAGGTCTTCCTGCGGAGACATCGCCTGAGCGACCTTCTGGACGCCGGGAGAGGCTGCTGCGGCCTGCTGAGGCTGCTGAGCGCCCGCGAGTGCCGCAACGACCGGCGACGGGGCTGCCGCTGCTGGTGCGGGCTGCAGCGCCGCGCTGAGGGCCTGCACGACGCCACCGCGACCGCTCAGCGGTTCCGGGCTCATCGTTGTTGACAGCACGCGCTGGCCGGCCGGCGTGGTCGCGGCAGGCTCACCGGGGCCGGGATTGGGCAACGGCGAATTGGCATTGACTGGAATCCAGCCCTGATCACCGGTCGCGCCGGCCATGCCAGTTGTCTCGACAAACTGATAGGTCTTGCCGTCGGCGCCGCGGCGAACTTCACCAGCTGTGCCAGATCCTTGCGGAGCGCCTGGATAAGTCGGACGCGTTGCGGGTGCCATCGGGTCATTAGGATCGAGCGGAGGGAGGCCGCTGGGATCATACGCAGGAGCCGTGGTGCCGGGTGCCATGGCGGTGAGGGGGGCTGCGGCTGGTGTCATGCCAGCGGAGGGATCGAGCGAGGCAACCTGAACCGGGTCTTGTGACTGCTCCTGGGCAACCTGCGTGGCTTGCGCTGGAGTCGCGCCAGCGCCAAGTGCGCGCTGATAGCTTGCCACAAAGCGATCGGTCGTCGTGCCCTGTTCAATGCCGCTTGGAAGGCTGGTCCAGGTGCCAGATAGTGTTTTTCCTACCGTCGCGATCTGGGCCGGATCACCGGACTGAAGGACCGTTGCGAGGTCCTGTCCCGTCTTGGCCTTGTAGGTTTTCGCAGCGAGGTTCCACGCCGCCTTGTCCTGGTTGGCGGGCGAGAAGTCGGGCAGGCCGAGTTCCTTCGCCTCTTCGTCCCACGTCGGGCCGAGAAACTGATATTTCCCGGCTGCTGAAGACGTGCGACCGGCGTTCGGCCCGGTCTGGATGCGGTTCGCCTGGTTGGGGTGGCGAGAGAAGTCGCTAAATTTGCCGCCGCCATACATGACGTCGTAGCGGCCGCCGCTTTCCGGGCCTGCGAGCGTGTTCAGAAACGCTTTCTGGTAGGGCGCGGCATCAGCCCATGCCAGTTGGTCGCCATGATAGTCTGCTGTGCCGCCAGAAGAGGCCGGCGCCGGAGCGCCCGGAGCCGCAGGGAAGGTGCCGGCGTTGATCATGCCGCCGAAAGCATCGGTCGCGTGGG
Source organism: Mesorhizobium sp. M0771 (assembly GCF_040320155.1). NCBI lineage: Bacteria > Pseudomonadati > Pseudomonadota > Alphaproteobacteria > Hyphomicrobiales > Phyllobacteriaceae > Mesorhizobium > Mesorhizobium sp. M0771. The sequence continues at coordinate 131,946 of NZ_JAMYPC010000007.1, forward strand.
CTTGTCCAGCGGTCTCTGCCGCGTCGGCGCGCCTGTTGAGCACATTCTGCACGATGCCATCGCCGAGCGCATTCAAGCCCTCGCCGATGTTCTGCGGCGCGCGCTGAGAAGACATCAGCGCTTGGACAATTGCCCGCTTCTTGGCGACGGACGCAGGCGTCTCGCCCTTCTCGGCATCGAAGATGAATGACAACGCCATGTCTCAGGCCCCCAGCGACAGAGCTTTGCCGTAGTCGACCTGGCGATAACCGTCAGGCCGGCGCGAAACAGCATCGGGTCGGACCTTCTCGACTTCGCTGGCCATGAGCCCAAGCCGCATCGGAGCGCCCTTCGCCTCGCCTTTGTAGTGGAACTTCCACAGCCCCATTTCCGGGGTGATTTCGGCGAGCCGTTCCTTGTCCTTTTTCGCGTCGTCGTCGGATAGTCCGATGAGCTTGCTGCCGAGACCAAAAAGACCACCGACCAAGCTTCCGGTCTGCGCGTTTTTTGCATTCACTGCGTCGACGCGCTGCTGGTAATTCTGATTGATCAGCCCGGCGTTGTCGGTTGTCGGAATGGTGCTGCCGGTATAGCCGGCGGCCTGTGGCGAACTGACCTGCGATCCCGAAAGCAGCGCCGTGATTTCGTTGATCGGTTGGTTGCGGATTGCCTGCCCCTCCGCGAACGCCTGCCCATGCCCCGAAAGGATCAACTGGTTGTTGGCGTCGTTGACGTTCTGGCCCTGCTGGGCCATCGCACGGTCATAGGCGGCCGAGCCAAGTTTGATGCCCTGATTTGAAAGCTTCGTTGCCAAAGCATCCTGCTGCTGAGCAAGGATTGGATCCAGGCGCGCTTTCCCGAGCTGCAGCAGTCGCGCCTCCGTGGCATCGTTCGAGCCGTCGAAGGGCTTGGCCATATAGTCATTCAGGAATGACGACTGGTTGTTGGCAAGGGTGCCGAGGTTCAGCTGGGCCTTGTCGGTTTGATCCTTGATCGCCTGCTGCGCAGCGGAAAGCGTAGTCGTCGCGGTGCGCGTCGGGATTTGATAGGTCTTGCCCGTATAGGGGTCAGTGATCGATTGCGTGCCGCTGTTCGTATAGGTGATCGTGCCATCAGGCCCGACCTGATTGGCATTGTTCAAATATGAGTTGGCAATAGCGGTCGAGATGTTCGTACCGGTCGACGCCGCGGAAGTTTCCTTGGGATCTGGCGGCTTAGGTGCTGAGGCTTTACCCATTTGTCTTCCTCGTAAAACGGCCGTTGCGCCAGTCTTCTTCAGTGAGCGTGAAAACGTAGCCGTCTTCGTCGCGGCCGCGCATGCGCTTGATCAGGTAAGGGGTGAAGCCGAAGGCTTTCGCGATCCGAACCATGCGCTCGTTCTTTGCGGAAACCTGCAGAACGACCATCTGGCAACCGATCTGGTCGAACGGATACGAAAACATGATGTGGCGGACATCCGCCGTCAGCCATCGCGGCGTTTTCGAAGCGCTCGAAATCTGGATCAGGCCCGGTCCTGGTTGCCAGTCGTGAAACACCATGCCAGCAACAAGTTCGCCGGTCTCATCGTCACCAACGCCAATCGCCTTGCAGTTGCCAAATCCGGCCTCGCAGCCTGGCGTCATGCCGGCAACGAACCTCGCCACCACCGGGTCATTGCCGAAGATGAGCTTCAAACGACGACGCCCCCGACCTCATAGGTCATGTCGATCGCCACCAGCTCGGCGTCAGGCGCTGGAGTGATACCGCATGTCACCTGCACCTGAGGAGCGATGACGAAACCAGTCAGACCCACGGATACCCATTTGGTCGAAACCATCTTCGTCGCGCTGGCGTCCCATTTGGCGATATCCCAGAGGCCGCTATCCCATTCGTCAAAGAGGGTGTCGTCGGCAACTGAAGCCGGCGCCGAGGGCAGCGAGACCTGATAGTCCTTTGAGACAGATAGCTTGGTGACGAACTTGCGGCTGGCCAGAAAGACCGTCCGCGCCATGTGGACAATCTTGCTCCGGGCCGGCGACTTCATATGATCGAACAAGCCAACATACGTGCAGACGTAAGGGGCACCGTCGTCGCTGCCGCTGACCTCACACTGCATGATCTTGCCGTCTGACGTCCCGAAATAGGCCCAGCCGTCATGCAGGACTAGGCATCGCGTATCCCAGCCTGTGTAGTCTGCCCATGCACCGGTTTGCAGGTTGACGACGAAGCACCTCGCATCCTGTCCGACATCCGCCGGCAGCGAGACCATTGCCATATTGAACAGCGGCCACTTCAGGATTTCCCAAGGCAGGTTGGCGCGAGCCGCAGCTTCCCTGCGCCAGTCCGGCTCGATGTTGCGCGAAACGCTGATCATCGAAAGCGCCGCACGGTCTTTCTGGATGGCTTGGGAAATCGGAATGATGCCATCATCCATGCCGATCAGCAGTTCGCCACCGGCTTGCATCACTGCGCGCTTGCCGCGCGGCGGCGACATGTCATAGCGGCCTACGAGCGACCAGTCATTCGGATCGGCCGGGTTTGCACCCTCGTAGACCGCTACCTCGCCCTTGGTCGAAACGAATACGCATTTGTCGTCGACACCGTCGCCGGCATCAAGTGACCAGGTGCCGCCAAAAAGCAGCGATCCGCCCTTCTGGAAGACACCGGCTAGTGAGAGATCGACGGCGGCGCCGGCAATGGTATCGACTGGTAGAAACCACGCCGTAAGGCTGTTTTTTTGGATAAAGAATTCGCGGTTGCGATAGGTCCAGACGTGCGAGAGCTTGTTCGTGGCAATGGTGCCCAGCGCGGCCACCGTGGTCCATGCCGTGCCGTCGAATTGGCGCATGCTGTCCGTGCCGTTCACGGCCGACAGATAGTCGCCGCCAGCGGTCTCGAACTGCACATAGGAGAAATAACCGCTGGTCAGCCCGGAGACCACGGGAGCCGGCGCTACATTGGGGTTGGCAGGGTTCGTGACATCGAAAATCTTCGTGCCATCCGCCGCGAACATGAACCGGCCCGGCGACGCGTCATAGGACATCATGCTGACCACTGCGATAGTGCCGATCGTCGCCTTCTTCTTCTCGCCGCCACGCAATCGGATGCCGGTTGTCGTCGGAAACCAGTTCTCGAGGACGCGGGCACCCTGCGGCTTCGATGCAGCGAGATTTTCATTCGAAATCTTGCCCCGGATCGGTGCTGGAAATGTAAGCGTGCTGTGCCGCTGCTGCGATTGGGCAGCAACAGGAACGCGCCTGAAGCCGGCCCTCATGGCGTGATTACTCCCGGGAAGGCAAAGTCGGCGTCAATCGTCGAGCGGCGCCGACCGACGGCCAGGATGTTGGAGCCCTTGTCGGCACCGGCTGACACCGCGATGGCATCCTCGTAGGTCGCCATGTCCTCGGAATAGGACTGCCCCTTGTTGGCCTTCCATTGCCAAATCATGCCGAGCTTCAAAACGCGCTCATCGAGGCGGAACACGTCATCGTCAGCCGTGAAAGCTGCTTTTGTCACGCCGTCCTTGTCCTTGATGATTTTGTTCGTCAGATAGTAGAATTGCGCCGTGGCAAGGTTGGGGATCGCGGGTTTGATCTGGATCTGATCGCCGATCATCGTCCAGGCGCCGACGAGGATCTGAAAATTCTGCACCGCCAGGCCCAGCCACTCGTCACTGTCGGGATAGTGCGTGAGCGATGTATATGGGCTTGCTGATGGCCAGACGCGCGCTTTCTTCAGCATGCGCTGATAATCGGCCGGGAGATTGAGGCCGGTCGAAACGCCGTCGCCGGTGAGCGTGGCAAGCGTCTTGAGTTTGGTCCAGTCCCGTGTGTCGAATGCGATCCTCTGCGCCATCTCGTTGGCGAGCGACTGCAATTCGATATGCTCGCGGTCGGTCGACGAAAAGACGGCGGTCGGCACGGTCAAGCCGATGACCGTGCAGACATCCTTGATGACGCTGAGGATCGTCATTGCGATCAGTCCACCATCGCCAGTTCCTTGGCCGCAGCGACCAAGGTGTCGTGGTTCGGATTGCCGCGCGGGCGCGAGCCCGTTTCCTTGGCGATGTAGACCTTCAGAGCTTCATCATCCATCGCCTCGATTTCGGCAGCGGTTGGCGGCGTGGTCGGCTCGGTCTCTTCGTCGCCGTCCTCGTCCTCGCTGGTTTCCTCGTCCTCGTCGCCGGGTTCATCGTCGGCGGTGGTATCTTTGGCCGTCGCGGTGGCGCCCTCCAGTGGCTTTCCCGCTTGCATGAACTCCTCGCGCAGCCGGCGTTCATCCGCCAACTGCTGGGTCAGGGCCGCGACCTGAGCCGCAAGGTTGACGATGTCGGCGCTGCCGGCCGCATTGTCGAGATAAGCCTGCGCCTGGTTCTTCAGCTCGCGTCCGCCCATGCCGAGCTGCTTCAGCGGGGTGCCGTCCAGCGAAGCAAGCTGCTCGACTGTGTGGACGCCGAGAGCCTTCAGTTCGCGGCGCTTGCCTTCCTTCAGGAACGGCGCTTCGGACAGCGGCGTGCCGGAGAGCGGCTGAGAGGTTCCGTCTTTGAAGGCGAGATATTGCTTGTTGTAGAGCTGCGCATACGTGACGAGACCGCCGCCGGCCGCGATGCTCTCGCGCGTGGCGTTCGGTTCGGCATCATGTGCCGGATAGGTCGCCTTGGTCTGGCGGTTTGCCGGGAATGAAAGGTCGCAGACCTCCATATCGGTGAAGATCGGCCGGCCGGCGGACCTGCTGGCCTGTTCGTTGGGGATGACGTGATTTCGAAAAACGACGTTGACGATGTTCTGGTTCGCACTCATGGCGAAACTCCTGTCTGAGAGGGTGCAAAGAAAAACGGGAGCCGAAGCCCCCGTTTCAGTGTCCTGTTGGAATTGGCCCGTTTACGCGGCCAGAGCGTCGTCGACGTACGGTCGATCGATCTCGAACTCTGCGAGACCGGCAGACGGTACGCCGACCGCAGAAGCGCCCTTGGCGTTTTTGACGCGGTCGCCAGCGACAACAGCATCGTCGACGCTGCCGGCGGTCGCCGTGGCGTAGACGTTGGCATTGTCGAGGAAGCCGACCAGAGCCTTGCCGATCGCCTTGCCCTTGATCTGATACCAACCGAACTGGCTGGCGACATTCGCGGACATGGCGACTGCAACGGAACCGATCATGTCGAGGCCGAGGAGCACCGTCGACCAGTCGTCAGGATTGTAGAGCACCCACGAGCCGACACCGGTGGTGGCGACGCCGGCGAGATAGATGAACTCGCCGACGCCGTAGACCGGATCTTGCGCCTGGATGATCTGACCAAGCCAAGGGCCAGGAGTGGAGCGCCCGGCCGCCGTAGAGGCCGGGAGCGTTGCGGCGATCGGCGGAAGGCCGAGATGCGGAGTGTGAGGAACGTAAGCCATTTTTCTGGATCCTCTCCTTTACGCGGCCGGGTTGCTGTCGATGAGCTTCCACTGGAACAGCGGATTGTTCATCGTCAGTTCGCCCATGAAGCCGATGTACTGGACATTCGCGTCCTGATTGATCGGCATCATGGATTTGCCGATCTTGTTGAAGTTGCGTTCCGGGTGGTAGCGGAGCCAGAGCGTGTCGGTGTCCAGACCATAGGTCGTGTTCGCCGGCATGTTGGAGCCGATGCCGCCTTCCTGGACGATTTCAGCAGAGCGACCGGCGCCGAAGTATTTCAACGACGTGAAGCCGAGCTTGCCGAGCCCAGAAACATCGTTGACGCGCTGGATTGCCACGGTGGCCGCGTCATAGGCCGCGTAATGCTCCGGCGACATCAGCAGGAGATCGGCGGCCCTGGTGCCACGCGAGCGCTGCGTCATGATCGAGTTGAGCATCGGGCGAATGGTGGTCGCCGTGACCTGCGTTCCGATAGCCGGGAAGGCAGAGTTCGCGTCGAACACCGAAGTGCGCCAAATCGCGTTGGCGCCGCGGTCGATTCCGGCATAGACGCCGGAGTTGACCACAGTCGGAACCGCGAGCTGGAGGCCGCCAAGTTCTTTGCCGCCGAAGCGAGTGCCGTTGCCGTGGAGCGAGATATCGACCTCGTCCTGCAGCTCACCTTCCGCAGCCTCGATATGAGACTCCAGAATGTCCATGATCTGGTTTTCGCCCTCGTTGTTGAGGATGTCCTCGTTCGCGAGAGTGACGGCGACGGCGCACATTTTCGGCGAGTATTCGGCGTCGTTGAACAACTCGGCCGGAACCGGGTTGAGGAAGTCGAAGCCGTTATACCAGACCGCCGAACCCGTCTTGGTATAGAGCAGGCGCTGGCGGATCTTCGGGCCGGAGTATTCCTTGAACTTGCCCTTGCGCTTCAGCACGTTGAGCAAGGCGTTGGAATTGGAGACCAGGTCCTGGTAGCCCGAGGCTCGATCCTCAAGCGCCAGAGACAAAATCTCCTGGTTCTTTTCTACGGAAGTAAGAGCCATGTCGGCCCTCCTTTATGACGGGGATCACCCGGCCTGAGCGACAGCTCGGCGGAGCGAATCCTTGATTGAGGTTGAAGCCCGCTTCGTTGCCGGGTCTGAGCCAGCCGAGGGCGCGCCTGTGATGGATTTCTGGCCCTTCAGGGTCTGAGCCTGGGGGTTTTGAGCGGTGCGCGTCTGAGGCGCTGCTGAAACTGTGGCGGTCGATGAGGCCGGGTCGGGATTGAGCATTTCCGCAAGCTTGTAAGCTTCGGCCAGATCGGCGGTTTTGCCCGATTTCAGGAAAAAGGCGATGTCTTCGGCCAGGGCCTCGAACCGTGGATTGTCTGCCGCGAACTTCTGCACCTGCGCATCGATCGTTGCGACGTGCTGCTGTTGCATCGTGTTGGTGACGCCGCCTACGCTATGCTTCAGCGTCTCGATCTCGCGCTTGAGCTGCTGGATCGTCGCGTCATTCTGGCCCTGCACCTCGTCGGGCTTCTGGCCCATGACATGTGCAGCGAGCTGGCGAAGCGAGATGCCGGCATAGTCGCAGACGGCTTCAATGCCCTTCAGCGGGTCCGAGAGTAGCGTCCGCTCCAGATTGGTGTAGCGCGTCATCGCATCGCGCATCGTGGTGTTGTTCTTGGTGGCCAGTTCGTGGAAGTCCCGGACCTTCTCGAATTCCTCCGCTGGCACGCGGTGCTTTTCGATGCCGGCTTCAAGCTCGCGGATCGAGCGGTGAACGGCTGCCTTGACCGGGTCGGGAGCCTTTTCCCATTCGGCCATCGCAGCGGCATCGCTCTTGAAGCGCGCTGGCGCCTCGGCATGGCTGGTTTGCGCCTTGCCGGGCTCGGTCCTGGCTGTCTCTGCCGGCTTGGCAGGCTGCTGAGTCGTGTTCGCGTCCTTGGTAGGCTTCGGATCGGGAAGCGTCTTGTCGGTCTTGTCAGCAGCCTTCTCGGCCGGCTTGGGCTGGGCCTCCACTGGTTTCTTGCCGGTGTCGGTCCCTTCGGCCTTGGCTTTCTCATCGACCTTTTCGGCCGCTGCCTTCAGCGCTTCGCGAGCGGTCGGGGCCTTCTTCGCTTCCGGTTCCGGCTTGGGCTCGGCGGTGTTTGGTTCGGTGCTGATCGGAGTCGGCGTCTGCACGTCGTCGGCAACAGTCGAGATTTCGGCGGGCGCCGAAGCGCCTCCGTTCAAGTCTTCCATGGGATTGCTCCGTCTGAGGGATTGCTGGTTACTGGTAGTCCTGGCGCATTAATTCCAGCGCCTGGTCGATGTGCTCGCGCGTGATGCCGCGCAGCAATTTCTCTTCCATCTTCGCCCCGATGTCGTTCGGATGATCAGGGACAGCGCGCCCTCAAGCATGGCGACACACAAGACAGCCTGCTGGCCAATATCGAGGCGACTGGCTTTGAATGATGCCTCGATCGCGTTGGCGAGGCCGGCGCTGATCACGGCGCTCGGACCCGTTCCCCGCTGTCAAATCGGGCTTTTGCTTTCAGCACCGTTTCCTTGATCGACTTGCGGTCGACCTTCGGACGCTTGCGGGGCCGTAGCCGTGCCGGATCATTGCCAACTTCCTCCAGGCCGGCGGCGCGGTAGGTCGCGCGCAGTGCCGATTTCGAGGTGTAGACCTTGCCGTCGTGCATCGACTGCACTTCGGACATGGTGTCCGAATTGATCATTGGCGCCGATAGATGCGAGCGCTTCGGCTTGGCGGTATCCACCTTGCGAAAAACCTGCCGGCCGTCGCCGAGATTGATCCACGTGTAAGCCATTACAGGCCGCTAGCCCGCTTCAGCGTCGTTGCGACCCCCGGGTTGACGTTGGTCAGCGCCAGCTTGTGAGCATCAAAGGCGCCGGCGTTGATCTGCTTGGCAATTTCCTTCGCCTGCTCGCCCGGAATCCCGACGGCCATAAGCCGGTCGACGTTGCCATTGGTGAGGCCCGCGTTCATCTGGCGGGCAACCTCGATTGCCACCGGATAGCTCATGCCGCCCCGGCAGAGTTCATCAGCACTGACTGGCATGGCGTTGTCCTTTTCAAAGTTGAGCAGCAGCTGGCTGAGGCGCGGCGTTCTTCTGCGCTTGGCCGAGCACCTGAAGGCGCAGCTTTTCGATTTCGAGCTGACCCTTCTGCATGTCCTGCTCGTGCTTCTGAGCTGCGGCGGCCGAGTTGGCCTCGATCTCGCGGATGCGGATATCGGCCTCGCGCTGCTTTTGCGCGGCATCGGCGTTGATCCGGGCGATATCGGCCTCCGCCTTGGTCCTTGCGATTTCCGCGTCGCTTTGTGACTTGGCCATTGCGGCGTCAGACTTGGCCTTTTCCACCGCTATCTTGCCTTCGTTGGCCTTGGCGTCAGCTTCCGCCTTGCCGGCGCTGGGATCTGGCCTAGGCTGGGAACCCATCGCCTTCATTTGCTCGGCGAACTGGTCGATCGTCGCATCCATGCTGCGACCGGGGCGGAACGGCGCCATGGCGAATTTCAGCACCTCGGCAGCAAAGGGAGCCGTCTCAGGTTGCGCCTGCACCATCGGGCCAAGCTGGGCGAGCGTACCAGCAAGCGCCGTCAGGAACTCGCTGCGGCGCTGCTTCTCGGCGTTCTCGTCGGGCTGGATGGTGCTGTCTGTCTCGATGTCGAGACTGAACGGCCGGATTTTCTGGTCGTGCAGGAAGTCCATCACCTGGTCGATGGTGACGGTCTTTTTCAGCTCCTCGATCTGATTGGCGATCTGGGCAATCTGGCCCTGAGCCTGCTGCATGATCTGCTGCGCGGCTTCCGGGTTCTGCTTCGCCATCGCGGCGACTTCAGGATCGCTCGACGCGCCCTGCAATTCCTTCTCGATGCTCTTGGCCTGGGCCTCCAGCGGCTTTACCTGTTTGGCGATATCGGCATCGCTCGGCAGTTCCATCTGGCTCATTTCCAGCAGCGTCTTCGACTGGAAATTCTCTGCCATCACCTCGGCGATGATGCGCGCCGCGTCGCGAGCGATGCGCACCAGCTCGTTCTGCCGGTCGCGGATGCGAACAGAGCCGTATTGCGTCTTGATCTGCTGCGCGCCGAGCGTCTCGTTCGGGTTGCTCTCGCCCCGCATTATGTCGGACAGGCCGCTGATCTGGTAAATGTCCTCGATAAGCTGCTTGCGAAGCGCGATCAGCTGCGTGATGGTCGACGCCACCATGTCGGTCGGCAGCCAGACAATCGTGTCCTTGGCCGATCCATTGCCGAAAGCAGCCCAATTGCTGACCGGAACCATGATCTGGCGCGGATCGCGCGCCTTAACGGCGGCCTCGATCGCATCACCAATTTCGCCGGCGCCGGCCGGATAGAAACCACGCACCTGAAGCGCTTCAGTCAATGCCGAAATGCGGTTGGTGATGTCGTTGATTTCCTCGATCTGGTCTTTGTAGAAGACGTAATCGGGGACCGGGATAAGGCTCTCCGGCTGCAACGTGCCATAGGCCGGCTGCGGACACGGGAAGAAGTTCTCCAGCGTCAGGTGCGGCGCGCCCTCGTCCAGCACGACATCAACGCCTGGTGACAGCCACACCACCTTGTTTTCAGACTTCGACCACAGTTCCCAGACCCGCGCCTTCAGCTTGCCGTCGGTGTTGTTCTTGTCGTCCTTGCGCTTGGTGAACTCGGCATCCTGATAGGCGTTGCCCGACGTCGCCTTGAAGCGCTTGCGCATCTCTTTGCGCGTCATCCATGCGCCGCCGGCGACCCAGTCCACCTCTTTCCAGTTGCGGGCGGGATCATGCACGAAGTCGCGACGGTTCTTGTGCTCGATGCAGACGGTTTCGGTATAGCCGTTCTCTCGGCTCTTGGTCTCATACCGGATCCACATGCAGCCGCGCGCAATCGTAGCCAGGTCGTCGCGCACCAGGCGCATCACGCCGTCAATGTTCTGCCTATCGAACGTAACTGCCGTCGAGCGCTCGACAAGCTCCGATGCCGTGCGCGGGAGCGGTCGCCTATCCTGAAAGCGCGGCGCCACAACCGGAACCGGAGGACGGGAATACATGGAAGGCTTCAGGACTTCGATATTGGCCCAGAAGATTTGAAACTCGCGGTCGCGGGTGACGTTCGCCAGGCGCTCCAGATCGGCATACCGCTTCTGGATGTTGGTGCAGCGCGTCTGATAGTCGGCAAAGCCGGCCTTCTCCTGATCCGTGATCAGCTTCAGCCAGCCCTTCGAGGCCTTCGGCTTCAGCGACGGGTCGACCGCATCATCTGCGGTGCTGTCGATCTCGTCTTCAGTGTCGTTGATCATATGCGAATCCTTCGACGCCCGTTGCCGTCGTCAGGCACGCCGGGAAGCTGGACATGGCCCTGTGGCACCTTGGGAGCCGGCGTCTTGGTCTTGGCTACCCATGGCCGCGACATGCACGCGTAGCGCGTCTCGTCGGCGGCGTGGTCTTCCTGGTCGCTATTGAGGTCTTCCGGGTTCGCCTCGTCGTGCTGCAGCGCCGGCAGTGTCCGAATCGTGTGGATGCAGGTTTCGAAGAAGAACAGCATCGCCCGGCCGTCCTCGTCGCCAGTCAGTCGACCGCGCAACTGATCCCAGCCGCCCATTGCGCCGCGTCCAGCCGTTCGCTTGTTGTCCGCGCGCCGGAAGGTCGATCCGTTAGCGTTCGTCCCGTTCGCCATGCGCTCGGCGAGAGATGGTCCGCCGTCCTGGCTGAAGGCAGCAGGGTCAAGCACGCCGTAGCTGATCGTGTCGTCATAGTCGCGCTGCCGGACACCGGCGCCGACGGCTTCGGCGTGCAGCTTCAGACCTGTGTTAGGCAGATAGCGGCCCGATTTATCGATCTTCACGCCATACCACTCACGGTATTTTACGAGCGCTCCGCGTGGAATGACGATGCCCGGCGCGCCAGCCACGCCAGACGGCACGATCGTGTCGTCGGACGCCACCGCATACCAACCGAATGAGAACGGCTTGGCGCTGCCCCAGTCGCCCGCCCTGAAGCGTGTCCAGTGGTCTGGAATGGCGAACGGTTTGACGACATGCCGGCGGCGTTCGAAGTTTTCGAAATAGGCGCCCTCGACCACATCCCAATCGCCAAAGCGCATTGCGCGCACCAGGCTTTCCGAGCCGAGACCCATCAGCCGGCTTTCATAGCCGGGATCGTTGTCGTTCATCGACGGATTGTCTTCGAGCTGGGCAGGGATGAACTGCCGCTGCATGCCGCCTTCGCTGATTTCGGCCTTGTACACCTTCAGCGGCAGCGCGCCGTCAATGAACGTTGCCTTGACGAACTGATGACCAATGCCGCCCGGATTGGCGCCACACAGGATGCGCGGGAACCGGCCGGCGTATTGCGGTGGAACCTTGATCCCGACCATGCGCACGCGGTTGCGGAGGAACCGGTAAATCACTTCGGTGAAGTGGGTGAGCTCGTCGATCAGCAGCACATGGATTTCAGCGCCCTGATATTTGAAACGGTCCTTCTCGTCCTTGCAGTGGCAAAGGTAGATCCTCGATCCGTTCCAGAACCGAATTTCATCCTCGACGATGGTGACGAACCCGCATTCCACCCAGCCGGCGAGCATCTGGCGAAAGCCTTGCGGGCCTTCCATGTGGTTCTTGATCAGGTCGTCGCGGATGCGGCGGAAGAGGTAGACCTGAAGGCCTGGGATTTCGGCGCACCACGTGATTGCGGCCGCGCGCATCAGGTGCGACTTGCCACCACCAGCAGCACCGCCATAGAGCGCTTCGGTTGCTTCCGTCTCGAATGCCAGCGCCTGCTTGTCGTGCAGGTCGAGATTGATTTCAGCTGCGGCTGCGGAGGCGGACATTGACCACGGGGACGAGCGCAGCGCCGTCCTTGCCAGTGAGCTCGACGCGTTCCTTGAACATGCCGAGATGCTTGCCCAGGTCGACCAGCGCCGATTTCTTGTCGTGCATCTTGATCTTGATACCGGTTTGGGTGAGCGAAACCTCGGACACCGCTGCGGCCGTGTCGTCGTCAATCTTGTCGCTGCCGACCAACTCGACCGGATAGATGCCGAGACCATTCGGCTTGGCGTTTTCCGATTCCGTGTCGATCGGGCTGCGGCCCCACTGCACCGCCTTGCGAATATCGGAAAAGGCAATCTTCGCCAGCTCGGCCACGATGCGTTCCTGCGTGACGCCGAGCTTCTGAGCGATGGCCGCCTGGCGGGCTGCGATGGCCTCGCCAACCATAACATTCGATAATAGGCGCGATCCTTGCACCTGGGCTGTCAATTCGCTGTAGCCGGCCCGCTTTGCCGCCTGTGTGGCGTTCAGGTCGATCATGAATTCTTCGACGAAGCGCGCTTGCTTCGGGGTCAGCTCTGTTGCGGGCATTGAGGCACCTTGCGGTCTGAGCGCATGCGGAATTATACGTTTGAACCTTGCGACTGAAATGGTTCGTTGGGGCTCGTGTTTGGGAGTGGCGACCGTGGACGAGAGTACAAATGGTGTTCGTGTCGAAAGGATCGACGGCCAATGGGCGGTGCAGATCTTTGAGAACGGCGAAACCACCCAGCATCTTTTCGAGAACGAAGAATTTGCCAGGAATTTTGCGGCCGGTCAGCGGATAAGGCTTAACCCGCCGGGGATCGAGCCAACGCTCACTTGAGACGGTCAGGCTGCAAGAAGAGCGATCCGCGTCTCTGGAGGAGCTTCCTGCTTCGCTGCTCAACAAAAAACCCGCCTGACTTAGGCGGGTTTCGGCGCAAATCGTCACCGTGGCCAAATATCTACCATACGTGACGGCACGTTTCAACTGTTGTGACGCGTTGCTGACTGCGACCCGTAGTGGAAAACGAGGCGTTCCAGACCCATGCGCAAAAGCTGGGCGGGAATGTCTCGGACCACGTTCTCCCGCTGCGCCACTTCCTTGATTGACATCCCGAGACCGCATACCGCATCGATTACAGCCAGTATCTCGGGATAGACCAGAGCTTGCCGCGCCCGCGCCATGACAGCATGGTTGTCGATCAGCTTGGCCGGGACACTCGCTCCGGACCGCCCTCCGTCCACGCGCTCGCCCATGCCCATGGTCTTCAGGCCCTCGCGCGTGGCCAGTTCGAAGTCAGCGCGATAGCGAGTACCGGCCTCCCGCTGCTTGTACGTCAGGCTCGAGATGCCCTTGAGGGGATCGACCTTGCGAACCCGGGCTATGCCACCCGTGCTGATATAGCCGCCATTGCTGACATCGTAGACCCGACGCGCTTCTGCCGTCCCGGCGATAAGCCGATCGCGCCCGTAATCATCCGTCTGGACAGCGAAGTCATGGCCGAGGTCGCGACGGATTTTCACCTGTTCGGCCTCACCCTTGCGCATCTTTGGCGCGGTCGGCTTGGTTTTCTTTGCTGCTTTCGTCATACGAAACTCCGTTGGGGTGCGCCGCGCCGTCAATTCGCCGCGGCGCGCCGTTTCAGGCGACCAAGCGCATCACCTGTCGCTTCTTCTTTGTCTTGCGGTACCAGATTGATCCGAGCGCCTTCCATTCCGACGTGCGATGGGTCTTCGCCATTAGTTTCGCTTCGTCTTCGGCCGACAGGTACAGATCGCCTATCGTTTTCGACAGATCATCGGGATCGAGCTTTATCGACATCTCACTGTCGGTCATGACGTACTCGGCAGCCTTGATGTGAGTTGCGGTGATGGGTGCCAAATGAGCCTTGGCCAAGACCTCAAGGATGATCCGCGCTCCCAGTGGTTCACGACGGGCGACGAGGCCCCTGATGGCCGAAATCGCAATCGTATCGCCAGGCTGATATTTGCCCGACTTGGGCAGATTCTTAAGAACTTTGACCCCGGCCCGCTGACAGGTACGGTCAACGTCCACAGCGTCCTCAAAACCCGCTAAGACCGCAGAGTGATGGAGATGCAGTGCGGTAACTCCAAGCCGCTGAGTGTTTTGACCGACGAATGCCGCTGCCTGGGTCTGGGTGTCGGGCGCGTCGACGATCATCACCGGGATAAGATCGATATGAGGATTACTCGCAGCTGCAATTGCAGTGTGCTGCCCGTCAAGCACCTTCAAGATAGTTTTGCCGCCATGCTCGGCGTAGGCACAGATCGGCGGCTTATATTTCGTCCAGCAAAACCTCTCGATGATTTGCCGGATTTGTCTGTGGCCTTTTTCGCCAATAGCACGCTGGTACTCATGGTCGACGAATAGGGCCGACGGATCTACGCGCTCGCAGATCGGCTCACCTGTGCTGGGCTTACGTGGATTGAGGCCGGTTGTTGAGATCGCGGCAATACCATTGAGAAGTTCCACAGAGTTTTTCCTGTTACGCAGCTCAACCTGAGCGGGGACGCCTCTGCATGAGTGCGCGGCTGCTTGGTTGCAGGCCTCGCTGTGGACAACGACCAAGCGCGCCGGGCTTTCCCCGACATTCTCGGTGTCTGCCCACCGGTAGCCGAAAGATTGGTGAACGAACGCTTGCGAACCGCTCAATTTTCGTTCCCTTCGCTTGCCGCTAGATATTCCGCTGGACTGATGTGGCGGACGGGCGATGCCGCGCCAAATGTCCCGAGCTGCGCATCCCGATAATTGCGCTTTCCCTTCGGGTCGAAGTCAGTCGCCGCTATTGTCCGCAGCCATTTCGGAGCCTTTGCTGCAGCGCGCTTCCGCCGCTCTTTCGTCCGCCGTTTCTTAGCGGCCTGTTTCTTCTCCTGCCGGGTCTGCTTCGGAAGGGTGGGAAACGGGTTTTCCTGCAACCCGTTTTCTGCCGGCCCGCTCGACAGGATCTTGTTCGAGATCCAGTCAGCCCGCTTTTCGGCTGGCGATATGGGCGAGCCCTCGATGCGATCAGCCGCGCGCCAGGCTTCCGCGTTGGTCGGAAACGGTCCCGCCAAGGTTTCGCCGCGAGAAACCACAATCCAGCCCCCGCCCGAAGCTTCAATCACGGTCATGGCAACGCCCTTTGTTGTCGTTCGAAAGTGTCAGGCCTCGGGGAAATTCGCGGCGCCGGTAATCAACCTCGTCAATGATCCGCCGCAGATCCGCCCTATTGGCGTTGCCGATCGCTATCCACCGCTCCAGGACGGGTTTCATTGCCAACCAAGTCTTGTCTGGCAACTCGCACCAGATGCCGATTACAGCGGCGCGGGCCGCGAGATTGATGCTCGTGTGGACAAGCAACGCCTGTTCAACAGACCACGGAAGCCGCTCGGATTTTTCCTTATTCGGCATCTTCAAACCTCCCGTTCTGGATGTTGAAGTTGATCTTCAGCTTGCAGGGATGGCCCAGCTCGTCGAAGCGGGTCTTCTTGTGGAAGATCACCGCATCGGTGCAGCGTTGGCCCTCGTCGAACATCTTCGGGCGGTGCACGACCAAGCCCTGGTCAACGCGGTTGTCCCAATGCTTTGAGCCGGCTATGTCGTCGAGCTCCGGGGGCGAACCTTTGCGCGGCCCGTCCATTTTCGCCGGATGGGCCAACACTTGGACGTGACAGCCCATGTCCTGCGAAAATTTGTAGATCGCCGTCAGGCAGCGGCCGATGTATTCGGTTTCTGTTTCCCGAGCCTCGCGCTGGCTTTCCAGTCGGTTCCATGGGTCGAGCTGCACCACTGATGCGCCGTGCCTGACCACCGCGGCCTCTGCCGTTTCAAGTAGCCAGCCTAGCGTTGGCGTCTGCTCCGGGTGCTGCATGAACAGGTAGTGGTCGTTTATCCACTGGTCCGAGTACCGGATTTCTTCCGGCGTCATTTCTCGCTCCAGACGGCCTGCATGCAGCGTCCGCAGGATGCGCCGGTAGTGTGGCTTGGCCCGCGTCTCAAACGTGGCCGTGGCGATGACCAGCCCGTATTTGTCGGCGATGTCGGCCCAAACCTGCGCCATCACTGCCGTCTTGCCGTGGCCAGGGTGACCGGTGACCACTGACATGGTGCCGGGCGCGAAAAGGATCTTGCCGCGCCAGGCCGGCATGCGGGGAACCTCCCAAGCTCGGATCGGCGCCATCTCCGGCAGTTCCGCGAGCCTGTAGAGACCGCCGACCGGCCACGGCAACGCACCATTGGTGACCAGGTCTTTCAGCGCTTCGATGCCATCAGCGCGCAACATGTCGTTGGCGTCTTTGATACCTTCGGGCCAGTCGATGAACCAGAACTTGGCGGCGCCGAGCAGATGGGCCATGTCCGTCCGGAGCGAAAGCCCGGTGTCGTCCATGTCCCCGCACCAGATAAAACGCTTGTGCTTGCCGAGGCCGCGCGCCAGAGCCTGTTCGACGTACTCATAGCCGGCGGGCTCCGCTGGCTTGTCGTCCGCGCCTTCCTTCTTCTCCCGGCCGCCGTTTGGCACAGACAGAATCCGGCCGATCGGTAAACCGGCCTCGACCATGGCGGCCAAGTCCCATTCGCCTTCGACCATGTAGACATCGCCGGGGGGCGCGGCCAACACGCGGTCGAGATTGTAGAAGCAAAGCTTGCCGCCCTTCTCGCCGATGAAATCCTTCTCTGGGAAGGCGCAGGCCTTGTAGTTCACCCGCTTGCCGCTGAGCGTGTAGGGGAAGAAAACGGCCTCGCTTTTGCGTTCAAGACGGCGAGGAAAGTAGACCGTTCCTGAGGCGGCGCCGAGCTGCGCCAAAGTCGTCGCGCTTATGCCCCGGACCGTCTTTGCGTAGTCCTTTGCCGCCGCCGAAAGCTTGCCCTGTTCGAACGCCACCGTTGAAACCGCAGTGGTGGCAGAAGTAGGTTGCTCCGTCTCCGTCGATCCTGACAGCAAGGCATTTGTCCTTTTTCTTCCGGCGATGCGGGGAACAAGACGGGCAGGTAGTCCGCTGCTCGCCATCGCGATCATTGATGAAAATTCCGAGTTCGCTCAGCTCATGCATCAGTTGCCGACCTGTTGCTTGGTGTCGTCGTAGAGGCCGCCAGCGAAGCGCCAGTACGTGCCTTCCCGCTCGACCGGGTAACCCTGGCAGCGCGCGTCTGTGATCCATGCCGGTAATTGGGGATCGACCTTTGCCGGCGCCGGGGGGCGGTATTGTTTCAGCACTCCGCCGAGATAGGCCTTTGGCTTTTTGGCGCTCGCGGCTCGACCAGCGATGTCAATCAACTGATCGAAGTCGCCGCCAAGATGCTCGCCGATCTGAAACAGCATCCCGCGCGGCACTCCGGCTTTCTGCCATCCGGGCAGGGCGGCATAAAACTTCTCTTCGGCCGACCCGTGCCAATCCGGCCCGCCCTCGCGGTCATTCTTGTTTTCTGCCGGGTTGGGTTGGACGGCTTGAGGGGGAACTTTGTCGACCACAGCCGAAGGCGCGTTGTTCTTCTTTTTAATGCCTTCAATGCCTTTAATGTCTTCTTGTTTGTCTCGGGGTTGTCTCGCGGTCGTCTCGCTTGGTGTCTCCCTAGCTGTCTCGGCTGGAAGGCTGACGCGCTGATAAGTGTCGTATTTACAGATAGTTATGACGCTCTGCCCTGTCTCGACGGAGATGCTGATCATTGTCTCGGTTTTTAGACGCTTTAGAAAGCGGTCGACACTGGACCGGTGCCATTGCCAGCAGATCGGCCATGAACCTGACCGATGACGCGAGCTGGCCGCGCTTCAATGCTACCATGCCGTCCTTGACCCGAACGCGCCGCGCTTTCCATGCCGCCTCGCGGATCAGCCAAACCCATGCCTCGCGCTCGGTGAACGGTTCCGCCGCGAAAAAATGATGTTCGAAGATGTCGCGAGACACCGCGAAAACGCCGCTGGTCATTGCGCCGCCGTCATGCCGATGCTCGCACCAAATCAACTGACGGCAGTTCCGGCGGGTACAGGTCGGGACGGAGGCGGCCACGATGGATGCCTGTCAGCCGCTCGACTGCAATCACGCGGTCGTGCGGGATCTGCTTCCACTGGCTTACGGCCTGCGGCGTGATATCCAGCATCTCGGCAAGCTTCTTGGCCTGGCCGATTGCTTCAACGGCCAGTTCGAGGCCGCTCTTTCCGTCCGGATCACTCATGAAGTTCTGCACCCCTGGCTTGATTTGCGAAGTGAAATTCAAGCACGGCTTAACCATAAGTTCAAGTGAAGCTTGCTTGAATTAATCAAGTCTGGCTTTAGTCTCTTGAATTGAAACGGAGGATTTTTTCATGACCTTGGGGGAAACCATCAAAGCCGCGCGCAAGGCGAAGGATTTGACGCTGGCCTCGGTCGCCAATTCCATGGGCGTAAGTCTTCAGGCTGTATCCCAATGGGAAAGTGACACCACCACGCCGACTGGAGGCAGATTGATCAAGCTCAGCAATTTGCTGGGTATCGATCTAGCCCCAGCTGGTGGCCGGCGCGAGTTGCTCCCTTTCAAAGCGGAAGGCAAGGTTTTCGCCGCGCCGCTGATCAGCCGCGTGACAGCAGGCTCTTGGTCACCAGTCATTGCCGAGCAGCCACTGCCCCCAGATACCCAAGCTTTTGAAATCCATTGGGAGCCGGCCGGATACGCCTTTTCTTTGGAAATCGATGGCGACAGCATGCTTCCCGAATTTCAGAGCGGCGACGTGATTATAGTCGACACCGGCCTTCGGCCTCTGCCTGGCGATTGCGTGGTGGCCGCCATTGAGAGTGAGGAAGAGGCAACTTTCAAGAAGTACCGCCCGCGCGGCTTGGACGACAACGGCCAGCCGATCATCGAACTTTACCCGCTCAACCCCGACTATCCTACGCTGACCATCTCAGCCAAGAATCCTGGCCGCATTGTCGGCACAATGAACGAGCATCGAAGGTTCCGGCGCCGAACAAGGTGAAGCGGAACTTGAAAAGGTGTTAAGCGTGGCTTGACTATATGGTTAAGCGGTGCTTGAATAGTATCCATCGCATCCGATGGAGCTTTCAATGAACCCCACCCCCTTATCAAGCCTTATGCATACTGACGCTGACCTGATCGCCCTTGGCGTCGAATTCCGCAAGGCCTGGGCGGACGAGCGCGCCGCCTTCAGCGATTCAGGAGAGGACTTCGACAAAGACCCCTCTATTGCGGCCGCATCCCATCGATGCTCGGAGCTCTCCGACCGAATCCTGACGCTCACGCCCGAGACCATGGATGGGGCGCGGGTCGCCGCGATGGTTTGGGGCTGGTGCCACTATCTCAACAGTCAGCCCGGCGTTTACGACGGCGGCGAATTCAGCAACGCGGCCGACACCCGCGCCGTCCACAAGGTGCTAACGTTTCTGCTGAAGGATTGCGCGGCGTGAGCTATTCGCCGCTTTCATCGTCTTGGGCTGCCTTAGCGGCGGCAGCGTCGCGTTCGAGCTTGGCCAACCGTTTTAGTCGGCGCCGTTCGGTATTTTCCGCCGCGACCGAGACAACGATTCTTGCGTCGTCGATACCGGCATCTTGTGCGGGTTCGAGGCTATTTGCGGCGCGCTCGCGCTCCGCAAGCCGTTCGACCCGTTCAGCGGCGCGAATGCTTTCGATGCTTTCTTTCAGCGTCTTCGACAGGTCGGAAAAGAATGTGCCGATAGATACGTCGATGGCAGGCGTCCCAAACGGCAACGCCTCCAAGCGGATCGTGATCGACGGCGGATGCTTGGGGCCGAGAAAGGACTGTTCCAGCCGAGCGACGATTTCAGCGGTGGTGCTGCGGTTGTTGCGTTCGGCGCGCTCCTCCAGGCGCTCTTTCAAGTTCGCCGGTAGCCGGATGTTTATCTGGGGATCTTCGCGCGCCATAGGCTGGGGATATATAGCACGGTGCTATTGCTCGCAACCTAGCACGGTGCTATATTCCGTCTTGGTTAACGGAAAGGAAAGGACATGAGTCGGGCGGACCCGAAATTTCTGGTGAGACTGCCGGCAGACGTAAAGGCATTCATCGCCACGCAGGCCGCGCGGAACGGAAGTTCTCAAAATTCTGAAATCGTGCGGTGCATCCGTAACCGCATGGACGAAACGAAAACGACGACCAGCGAGCCGGCAAGCTCAATCTGATCGTCGTTCGAAATGAAACCGCCTTGCACGGCGGCTCCCCACGATCACCGACAAAGGATATTGAAGATGACCAAGGCGTTACATAACACCGCATCGGCGAAAATTCAAACTGGTCGCCCCGCTGCGAAGATAGCGCATGAGGCTGACACCCTGTCGTTTATGCACCGCAAAGGCCGCGATGCCGGCGGTGGCATCTGCTACTGGAATGTCGACGCAACCGGCCATTTCGGCAAGGACTGCGACAAAGGCCACGAACTGGCGCGCGAATATCTCGACTTCATCGGCCGTCACCCGACCAACGGCGCAACCACACTTCTCGGCTGCATCGTCAACGATATGTGCCGACTCCGGCAGGAAGAACGCTTGCCGTCCCGCAACCATCTGACCGGCGTCGAGATCGGTTTCCTGGGCGAGGTCAACCGCTACGCGATGGCGACAATGGTTGCCGTGGTCAAAACCATGGGCAAGTCGGAAGGCGGTGCGGAATGAGCCGCCCAGCGCACCCGCTCGGCTTCAAAACCGACCATCTCTCGCTCAAGCAACTGTCGGCACTCGTCGAGACGCTGACCACTGTCGCCCAAGTTCTCAGCGGTCTTCAGGAGCAGCCTCGTTTCAACGGCCCGGATGACGGTCAACCGTACAACGAAGCTGGCGAGATACTAGAGTTCCTCCGCAACAATATCGGCTGCGAGATCGACGACATACGCGAGGCCGTGTTGCAAAGGCCAGTCAGCACCCGAGACGAAGGCGAACTTAAGTTTGGGATCATAGTCGGCCAGTATGACGGGGGCACCGACAGCCCTGCATCGGTTGTCGCGGAGTTGGCCAAGATTGCCGGGGACATCGATTGGCAGCTTACCCGGGAAGGTGGCAAATGAGCCGCTTCATCGATCACAGAGACATGTCTGCAGATCTGATAATGTCTTGCTGCATCCAAGCGGCTGCAATCGTCCGGGTTTGCGGTGCAGCGGCCTGGGCGATCCAGGAAGGCGGCCATGTGAATATGGCAACCAGCATCGTTGATGCTCTTGCCGCCGCCGACGAACTCCTTGGACCCGTTACCGATGCGCTTGAGGGCCATGAAGGTCCGAAGGCAGGTGCGAAGTGATCCAAGTCGTCAGCATTACGAGCAAGATCAAGACCGCTGGCGCGCGGCTGGCCTGGGCGAGAACTCAGGCCGGTATCCACACCGTCAGCGGCGGCGCCGAAGCGCTGAAAGTGCCGCCCGGCACATATGCGGGCCACGAGAGCGGAAACCGCGCTTTCGACTATGAAGTCGCCCGCCTGTATGCGGCTGGCTATGGCGTCCGGTGGGAATGGTTGCTCAGCGGGGAGGGCGATCCACTAGGAGGCGGCCGGGTTGTCCCGCTCTCAGCGATCGACCAGCTTCACCAAGTGCGAGACGAACTGCGCACCATTTGGTTGGCCCTGGGCAACACGTCAGATCTGGATGATGACGGCACATTGACGCCGATACGCGAAGCGCTGAACGGCTCAACCAATCGGCTCGAAAACGCTTGCCAATCGATGGAGCGCGCCGGATGAACGGCGATTTCAGCAATTTTTCGAAAGCACAGCAACATTGTGACAACGCCGGCCTGTGGTTCTGGACCTGCGCGAGGGCGGGCAGATGACCCGCGCCGGGGCAACCCTCGACGATCTGCCCATGTTCGCATCGGACGAGCAGATCGCAGAGGCCATCGTCGGGAAGGATAAAGCAGGCAAATGGATGCGCGAGCGCCTGCCGACCCTTGCCAACAAGCCCGGTTTCCCGGCTATTGATGAATTTCACGGAGGGCGCCCGGTCGCCTTGGTGCAGCGGTTCTATGAAAATTACCTTGGAACCGGCTCGACCACGGCAACAGCGCCACCCGGCAAAGCGGACGCAAGCCAATGGAAAACGAAGACGCGACAAAGGCCCCAGGTCTGAAATGGATCAAGCGCGCTGGCGGCAGAGTGCCGCACTGGGTTGCCGACGAAAATGACGTAAAGAACGGCTACATCCCGAAAACGGTGAACCTCTACTATCTGGCCGATCAGCCGGAGATGCTGAAGGCGAAATGCCATTCGCTCCAAGCCGAGATGCTTCTATGGCGCACCGGCTACCGTGCCGACCCTCTGAAGTTCGACGGAACGATCAAGTCGCTCCTGACCATCTACGAGACGCACAAGCGCAGCCCATACCGGAAGCTGAAACCCGGTTCGCTGCGGCCCTATAACCACTATCTGAAGAACCTGAAGGGCCACATAGGCAGCGTCCGGCTTGACGAAACAACCGGCGTTGACCTCATCGACTGGCATGACGTTTGGTCGGAGAACGGGCGTTATCTCGCCGCTGCGTCGACCGCGCGCGCCGTTCTTTTCGCTGCAGTCAGCTTCGGCATCATGATGCGCTTGCCCGGCTGTTCGGAATTGTCGGTCGTCATGCGCGAGACTGCAAAGAGGCTCCCGCACCCCAAGCCCCGCAAACAGTCCGCCACCGCCACCCAGATCATCGCGGCGCGCGCGGCAGCGCATCAGGCCGGCCGGCCTTCGTCGGCGCTCGCCTATGCCTTGTGCTTCGAGACGGTGCTTCGGTTGTGGGACGTGATCGGCCAGTGGTGGCCGATGGACATGGGCGGAATTTCCGAAGTGCTTGACGCCGACCGGGATCTGAAATGGTTTGGCCTTCGCTGGGAAGACATCGACGCCGACATGGTGCTGCACTACACGCCATCCAAGACCGCCGATAGCACAGGCATCAGCATTTCCTATTCGCTGAGGAAGGCGCCGATGGTCATGGAAGAGCTGCAGCACTGGCCGATCGAGAAGCGCAAGGGGCCGATCATCGTGGCCGAGGAAAACGGCTTGCCCTGGCGCGCCACGATTTTCGCGCAGCGCTGGTCGGTCGACCGCAAGGTGGCAGGTCTTCCGGTGACCCTTTGGGCGCGAGACTTGCGGGCTTCAGGCATCACCGAGGGCAGGGCATCCGATGCCAGTCTGGACGATGCCAGCAAGGTCGCCGGGCATAGCGCAACCACCACCACCAAGCAGTATGATCGCGCCGTGTTGGAGGCTGCGGACCGCTTTGCTGACGCGCGCGTCAAGCGACGTGAACAGAGCGGTAACGGCGGCGGTAACGCGCGGTAACGGATTAAGAATTTCGTAAGGAGTTTCAACGGCCTGCACGAGCCCTGCTTTAACGCGCCCTTAAACCGCCGCATCTACCCTCCAACCCGAGCGCCATTGACACCGGGAAGACAGCGCAACGCATGGCGAACCGCAGAGACAGTCGCATCGAACCCAGCTTCGAGGGATCGCCAAAGACGAAATCCGCGGCCGGTTTCTCGGTGAACGAGGAGGATCGCGTCGTGCCGGGCAATCGCAAATCCTCCACGGCGCGCAAAACCTCCAGAGCAAAATCATCCTCACGCGGCCGGCGCGGCAAACCCCGGCGCGGGCTGTTCGGCGTGATGGCGCGGATGTTCTACTGGTGCTTCGTGCTCTGCATCTGGGGCGGCATCGCGGTGGCCGGCATTGTCGTCTATTACGGCGCCAAGATGCCGGCGGCCACCACCTGGTCGATCCCCGACCGCGCGCCCAACATCAAGATCGTCTCGGTCGACGGGCAACTGCTTGCCAACCGCGGCATGAGCGGCGGGGAGGCGGTCGGCCTGCACGAAATGTCGCCCTACATTCCGGAAGCCGTCATCGCCATCGAGGATCGCCGCTTTTATTCGCATTTCGGCATCGACCCGATCGGCCTATCGCGCGCCATGGTGACCAACGTTCTGGGCCGGCGTTTCTCGCAGGGCGGCTCGACGCTGACCCAGCAGCTGGCCAAGAACCTGTTCCTGAAGCCCGACCGCACGCTGGAGCGCAAGGTGCAGGAAGTGCTGCTGTCGCTCTGGCTGGAGCACAAGCATACCAAGGACCAGATCCTCGAAATGTACCTCAACCGGGTTTATTTCGGCTCCGGCGCCTATGGCGTCGAGGCGGCCTCGCGTCGCTATTTCGGCAAGAGCGCGCGCGATGTCACTCTGTCGGAGGCGGCCCTTCTCGCCGGCCTCTTGAAGGCGCCGTCGCGACTGTCGCCGGCGCGGGATCCGAAGGCGGCGGAGGAGCGCTCGCAACTGGTGCTGGCCGCCATGCGCGACGAAGGCAAGATCAGCGCCAAGGAACTGGCCTCGGCGATGAGCGCGCCGGCAACGCGCGCGCCATCCTATTGGACCGGCTCGGAAAACTATGTCGCCGACACCATCATGGAAGAATTGCCCGATTTGATCGGCGACGTGCGCAGCGACATCGTCGTCGACACCACCGTCGACCTCAACCTGCAGAAGCTCGCCGAACAGTCGATCCGCCGGCTGATCGACGAGAGCGGCAAGAAGCTCAATGTCAGCCAAGGCGCGCTGGTCTCGATCGACAATTCCGGCGCCGTGCGCGCCATGGTCGGCGGCTACGACTATTCGACCAGCCAGTTCGACCGCGCCTCCGAAGCACGCCGCCAGCCGGGCTCGGCGTTCAAGCCGTTCGTCTATATGGCCGCGCTGGAAGCCGGCCGCACGCCCGACAGCGTGCGCAACGACGCACCGATCAAGATCGGCAAGTGGACACCGGACAATTACGGCGGCAAGTATTTCGGCAAGGTGACGTTGGCGACCGCTTTGGCGAAGTCGCTGAATTCCGTCGCGGCGCAGCTGACCATGGAGGTCGGCCCCGACGCGGTGGTCGAGGCGGCGCACCGCATGGGCATCCAATCCGATCTGATCGCCAACACCTCGATCGCGCTCGGCACTTCGGAAGTGACGCCGCTGGAGCTGACATCGGCCTATGTGCCGTTCGCCAATGGCGGCTACAAGCCCGACATCCATTTCATCCGCCGCATCACCACGACCGAAGGCAAGGTGCTCTATGACGACAATGGCGGCAGCGCGCCGCGCGTCGTCAAGCAGAACATTGTCGGCATGATGAACTCGATGATGACCGGCACGGTCGAGATCGGCACGGCCAGGAAGGCGGCCTTCGCCTGGCCGTCGGCCGGCAAGACCGGAACCAGCCAGAATTCGCGCGACGCCTGGTTCGTCGGCTACACCGCAAACCTCACCACCGGCGTGTGGTTCGGCAATGATGACGGCACGCCGATGAAGAAGGTCACCGGTGGCGCGCTGCCGGCACAGGCCTGGCACGAGTTCATGGTGGCCGCGCATGAAGGTGTGCCGGTCCGGCCGCTGCCCGGCACCTGGAAGTCGACGCCGCCCGACACCATCGTGCCAGACGATATTCCGTCAGTCGATAACAATCAGGCGGCGCCGTTGCCTGCCGTGGCCGTCAGCCGTTCTGAGCCTGCTGCCGCGCCGGCACCTGCTGCTGTACCCGCACAAGCACCGGTCCGCCGTCCGGCCGAAACCGTCGATGCCGACGGTTTCGACATGCCGGGCGACGGCGGCACCACGGCCTCGATCAAGCATCCGGTACCGCCGGGCAGCGTCGGCGGCCCGACCAAGAAGCGGAAAACCTCAATCCTGGATATTCTCGGCGGCGGCTGAGCGGCTCGTCATTCTAGCTTCGAATCAAATGCGAGCTGGCAATCCGTTCCTCATATGAGAGCTGCGGTGACAATTCGGCCTCTCGCCACCTTCGCGGCATTCGGCTACATCTCCGGCCGGAGTGACAGACATGGCTGAGACCGACATCAGAAAAACCATCGTGCTGACCGGAGCCAGCCGCGGCATCGGCCATGCCACGGTCAAGCGCTTTTCGCGTGAGGGCTGGCGGGTCATCACCTGTTCGCGCCAGGCTTTTGCCGAGGATTGCCCGTGGCCGGCCGGCCCGGAGGACCACATCAAGGTCGATCTCGCCGACCAGGAGGATGTCGGCATCGCCGTCTCGGAGATCCGTCACCGGCTGGAAGCGCATGGCGGGCAATTACACGCGCTGGTCAACAATGCCGGCATTTCGCCGAAGCTCAAGGACGGCAACAGCCGCATGGATTCGATCGACACGCCGATGCATGTCTGGCGCGATGTGTTCCAGGTAAATTTCTTCGCGCCGATCATGCTCGCGCGTGGTCTCTTCAAGGAGCTTGCGGCAGCAAAAGGTTCGATCGTCAACGTCACCTCGATCGCCGGCACGCGCGTGCATCCTTTCGCCGGCACCGCCTATGCGACCTCGAAGGCGGCACTCGGCTCGCTGACGCGCGAGATGGCGCATGATTTCGGCCCGCACGGCATCCGCGTCAATGCGATTGCGCCGGGCGAGATCGACACCGCGATCCTGTCGCCTGGCACCGACAAGATCGTCGAGACGATCCCACTCAGGCGCCTTGGCGCCACCTCGGAAGTCGCCGACATCATCTTCTTCCTGTGCTCGCAGCAGGCGTCCTATGTGACGGGCTCGGAAATCCACATCAATGGCGGCCAGCACGTCTGAGCGCTGACAGACTGCTCATTCGGCGATGGTGAGAACAGCCTTGCCGCTGAAGCTGCGCTGTCGCAGGGCGTCCAGAGCCTGGGCGATGTCTGTCCACGGCACGGTCATGGACACGCGGGTTTCCAGCCGGCCAGCCGCGACCAGAGCGAGCAGCGAGGCGATGTCCGCGCCAATGGCTGGACCGGATGTGTAGTAGGCGAAAGTCTGAAGCCTCGCTCCCTCATGGCCTGGAACGAATTGTCTGAAACCAACCGGCGTGAGTTCGCCGCTGCTCGAACCGAACATGACGATGGTGCCGCCGGGGGCGACGCGTTCGATGGCATGGGCGAGGCTTTGGCCGCCGACCGACTCGGTGATCAGAGAGAATGGCCCTTCGGCCAGTTCGATCGACTCGACGACTTCGTGAGCACCAAGACCGCGGAGATCCTCGGCGTGCCGGGCGGCGGCGATTGCAGTCACCGCGGCGCCTTGCTCGCGGGCGATCTGGATCTGGAAACCGCCGACCGCGCCGCTGGCGCCGGTGATCAACACCTGCTGTCCCGCGAGGTCGCCGCCATGGCGCAAGACCCTGAGCGCCGTCGTGCCCGCGACCGGAAGCGTGGCGGCGGACCCGAAGCTGACCTCGTCCGGGATGACTGCGAGACGGTCGGTCGGAACGGCGACCCGTTCGGCCCAGCCGGCCTCGTCCACCAAAGCCACAACCCGGGCGCCGACGGCAGGCCCGGAGCCATCGGCTGCCGCCCGCTTGATTACTCCAACCACGTCCTGGCCAGGTATCCAGCCTTCCGGGCGTATGGTGAGCAGGCGCAATTCACCGCGGTTCAACGAGGTTGCGTGGACGCAGACAAGCGCTTCGTTGGGGAGGGGCCGAGGGTCCTCGACCTCGGCGAGACTGATCCGGGTGATGCTCTCGGGAGAGATGACAAGCGCGCGCATGGGAAGCCTTCCTGCCGTTGTGACATGCCAGCCACGAACCAGAGTCTATCGACTCCCCGCATCAAAGAATTTAGCTATCACGGCGAATAGTCGCTAAAAGCCATCAATCATGAGACAGCCGCTCCGCTACCCCTGGGTCAATTTCGATGTCGATGATGTGCAGGCACCTGCGATTGCCGTGCGCGTCGACGTTACCGAAACCAAAGCGGAAGTGGCTGCCCATTGGCATCGGAAGGGCCAGCTCGTCTTCGCGCTCGGCGGTGGCGTCACCTGCCGCGTCCAAAGCGGTCTGTGGATGGTGCCGCCGCATTGCGGGGTGTGGATTCCCGGTGGCATGGGACACAGCAATATCGCCACCGCCAATGCGCGGATTTTCTTCGTCTATATCGAGCCGGGAGCCGCCGATCTGCCGGACCGCTGCTGCACGCTGTCGATCTCGCCATTGTTGCGCGAACTGATCATCGAGCTGGCCGATCGCGTGGAGGAGGATGAGGCGAGGGACGTGCTGCTGACCACGATCCTGCTCTCCGAACTGCCGCGCATGCCGGTCCAGCAGCTGCATCTGCCGATCTCCGCCGAGCCGCGCTTGCGGCGGATCGCCGATGCGTTGGCGCAAGACCCTGCCGACCGCAGCACGCTTGCAGAGTGGGCCAGTCGCGTCGCGCTCTCAGAAAGCAGTCTCGCCCGTCTTGTGGTGAAGCAGACCGGACTGAGCTTCGGCCGCTGGCGCCAGCAATTGCATCTGATCGTCGCCATAAGGGAGCTGGCCTCGGTTGCCAGCGTGCAGCAGGTTTCAGGCGATCTTGGCTATGGCTCCGTCACCGCCTTCATCACCATGTTCAAGAAGGCGCTTGGCAAGCCGCCGGCAAAGTATCTCGCCAGCGTCGCGCACAATGGCGGCTCCGCCTTCGTTGGATGATCGATGCGCCTGTGGCAAGCTCAGGCCGGGGAGGGCTCAATGGCTTCGGGGCGCGGCATCGGCTTTTGCTCCAGCACTTCTTGCACGATGCCGCGGGCGATCTCGCGTTCGCCCATGATGACGGTGTCGGCGCCGAGGCCTTTGAGATGCTCGACCTCGGCATCGGAATGGGCCCTCGCTATGACGTTGATGCCGGGATTCGCGGCGCGTGCCCTGAGCACGATCTGCCCGGCCTCGAACGCGTTGGGGATGGCAAGGATCAAGCGTTTGGCCCCCTGCGGATTGGCGGCGGCAAACACGCCCCCATTGGCCGCGTTGCCGGAGACGATTTCGGCGCCGTCGTCTCTCAGCCTCGCCAGCGTCTTGTCGGCGTCCTCGATGACCAGGAAGGGCAGCGATGCCTGTTTCAGCGCCGCGCCGACCAGGCTGCCGACGCGGCCGTAGCCGATCAGGATGGTGTGGCCCGAAAGCGTTGTGCGTGGCGGTGGGCCATTCTCTTTTGCCGCGGCGGCCACCGAGGCCACTTGTCCGGGCTGCGTCGCCGGGCCGACCGGCTTGGCCTCTTCCGGTGGTGCTGCCTTGGCGGCGCGCGCGTCCAGCCACGGCTTCATCCAGTCGAGGGCAAGGAACATCAGCGGATTGACCAGGATCGACAGGATGGCGCCTGCCAGGATCAGGTCGCGTCCCTGTTCGGGCAACAGTTTCAGCCCGACGCCGAGCTCGGCCAGGATGAACGAAAACTCCCCGATCTGCGCGAGGCTGGCCGAGATCATCAAGGCGGTTCCCAGCGGATAGCGGAAGGCGATGACGATGACGAAGGCGGCCAGCGACTTGCCGATGACGATGATGGCCAGCGTCGCCAGGATCGGCCAGCCATTGCTCATCAGGCTGAACGGATCGAACAGCATGCCGACCGAGACGAAGAACAGCACCGAGAAGGCGTCGCGCAGCGGCAGTGATTCCTCCGCCGCGCGGTGGCTGAGCTCGGATTCGCTCATGATCATGCCGGCGAAGAAGGCACCGAGCGCCAGCGAGACGCCGAACAGTTTGGCGGCGCCGAAGGCGACGCCGAGCGCGATCGCCAGCACCGCCAGCCGGAACAGTTCGCGCGAGCCGGTATGGGCGACGTAATGCAGGATCCACGGAATGACGCGGCGGCCAACCACCAGCATGACGATGACGAAGGCGACGACCTTGGCCAGCGTGAGGCCGACGACGCCCCAGATGCCGAAGCTGGCCGGCAGCGACAAAAGGCTCGCATGGTCATCGACCTGCGGCTGGCCGCCGAGCACGCCGGCCAACGCCGGCAAAAGCACCAGCGCCAGCACCATGGCGAGGTCCTCGACGATCAGCCAGCCGACGGCGATGCGGCCGCGCTCGGTCTCGATCAGCCGTCGCTCCTGCAACGCGCGCAACAGCACCACTGTGGACGCGACGGAAAGCGCCAGGCCGAAGACGAGGCCTGCGCCCATCGACCAGCCGAGCATCCAGGCAAGGCCGGCGCCCAGCGCGGTGGCAAAGCCGATCTGGACGATGGCGCCGGGTACGGCGATGGCGCGGACGGAGAGAAGATCCTTCAGCGAGAAATGCAGGCCGACGCCGAACATAAGCAGGATGACGCCGATTTCGGCCAGCTCATTGGCAAGACCGGCATCGGCGACGAAACCCGGCGTGTTCGGTCCAACCAGCACGCCGGCGACGAGATAGCCGACCAGCGGCGGGATGCGAAAACGGTTGGCGAGCGCCCCGAAGATGAATGCCAGCCCCAGACCGGCGACGATGGTGGCGATAAGGGGCGTGTCATGCGGCATTGTCTATGGAGCGCCTTTCGGGAA
This sequence comes from Mesorhizobium sp. M0771, assembly GCF_040320155.1. Classification (NCBI taxonomy): domain Bacteria; kingdom Pseudomonadati; phylum Pseudomonadota; class Alphaproteobacteria; order Hyphomicrobiales; family Phyllobacteriaceae; genus Mesorhizobium; species Mesorhizobium sp. M0771. The sequence continues at coordinate 162,311 of NZ_JAMYPC010000007.1, forward strand.
ATGTCGGGTGTGCGCCGCCCGCAGCCGCCGCCTTTGCAATATGGTGGAGGGGGTGCGGGCGACGCAACCCGCGAGACGTAAATTGGTGGCCAGAGGCGCCGAAAAACGAAAGGCGCGCGCAGCGAAAACGCTGCGCGCGCGAATGATCTATGAGATAGCGTCAGGCTGCCTGCTGCAGCATGGCCTCGATGTCGATCAGCGGGCGGTTGGTCAGTGTCTTTGGGATCTCCGCCTGCACCTTGTCGGTGACTTCCTTGTGCAATTTCTTGCGCATGGTGCCGAGCACCAGCGGCGGCGCGACCAGCACGATGTCGTCGAAGATGCCGTGATGGGCGAGCTTGTAGAGCCGGTCCGCGATCTCTTCGGCAAAGCGTTCCTTGCCCTGCCGGTGCCAGTCGGTTTCCTCAACCGCGCTGCGATGCACGGAGGGGCCGTCATTGTAGCGGCCGGGACTGTCGCTGCCTTGTTCGCGCGTTGCCGGATTGTCCTGTTTCATCTCCTGGAAGAGCTGCAGGTTCGGATAGAGATTGTCGCCCTCGTTCTTCAGGAACAGCGCTTTCTCGCCATCGGCCACCATGACCAGAAGGCCATGTTTCAGGTTGATCTTGCTCATTTGCGGGCTCCTGTTTGAAGGTTCAAATCCAGCCGACGATTGTCTGTTACGGCAGGGGCAGAACGCGTGGCGAAGCGGGAACGTTCCACTTCGTTCGCCGAGATCGCACGCAGCCATATCGAGCCCGATCTATCGTCTATCGGAGCAATGTCCGAGGTGACGGCTTTAATCTACTAGATTGGTAGAATTTAGAAAAAATAATTTTGCAGCTTGGCCGGCTCCCGGATAAAAGAGCCGCAGAACAAAGCCTGCGGCAGCAGCTTGAATCCGCCTGATATGCGGATGTGGAATATTTTTCTCTTGGCCGTTTGGCTTGCGGAAAACCGATTGCCTCCCGTCAGGGGATGCGCGAGTGGGTTCCTTCAGCTTTTTCGCGTCCGCGCCTAAAACTGCCGAATTGTTCCGGAATCTGTTCGTCATGCCGCACGCCAATCCCAAGCTCACCGCGTTCCCGGTCTTCATGCGAGTCGAAGGCGAAGCCGTGGCCATCGTCGGCGGCGGAGGCGAAGCGTTGGCCAAGGCGCGGCTGCTTGATCAGTCAAGCGCTGTGCTTCGCATCATTGCCGATGTTGCCGACGCCGAATTGCTGAGCTTCATCGCCACGACCGGCGCCATCCGTATCGACGCCCCCTACGACGCCGCGCATCTCGAAGGCGCGGTCCTGGTGTTTGCCGCCAGCGGCGACGAGACGCTCGACCGCCGCGTCGCCCACGATGCGCGCCGCCTTGGCATTCCGGTCAATGCCGTCGACCGGCCGGAGCTATGCGATTTCTTCACCCCGGCGCTGGTCAACCGCGCCCCGGTCGCCATCGCCATCGGCACGGAAGGCGCGGGTCCGGTGCTGGCGCAGATGCTGCGCAGCCGCATCGACCGCATGCTGTCGCCGTCGCTCGGGCCGCTGGCAGCGCTTGCCGCCTCGTTCCGGGGTGCCGCCGAAAAGCTGCTGCCGAAAGGCAACGCCCGCCGCCAGTTCTGGAGCAGTTTTTTCCAGGGTGCACCGGCGCGCGCCGTCGAAGCCGGCGAGCTTTCGCAGGCGCATGACGCCGCCGCCGATCTGTTGCTGTCGAAGGCTCCGGCTTCGGGCCATATCGCGTTGGTTGGCGCCGGGCCAGGTGCTGAGGATCTTCTGACGCTGCGCGCGCATCGGCTTTTGATGGAAGCCGACGTCATCGTCTATGACGCGCTGGTGCCGGAGGCGATCGTCGCCATGGGCCGCCGCGACGCCGAGCGGCTGCCGGTCGGAAAACGCAAGGGATGCCACACCAAGAGCCAGGCCGAGATCAATGCGCTGCTGGTCGATCTCGGCAGGCAGGGCAAGCGCGTCGTGCGGCTGAAGTCGGGCGACCCGCTGGTGTTCGGCCGCGCCGGCGAGGAGATGGCCGCACTGCGCGATGCCGGCATCGCCTATGATGTAGTTCCCGGGGTCACCGCCGCCTTTGCCGCCGCCGCCGATTTCGAGCTGCCGCTGACGCTGCGCGGCGTCTCCTCGTCGATGGTGTTCACCACCGGCCATGATCTGAAGGGCAATTCGCTGCCGGATTGGGCCAAGCTCGCCATTTCCGGCGCCACCGTCGCCGTCTATATGGGCCGCTCGGTCGCCGCCGAAGTCGCCGGACGGCTGATCGAGGCCGGCCTGTCGCCGGACACGGCGGTTGCCGTGGTCGAGAATGCCAGCTTGCAGAACCGCCGCCGTTTCCACGGCACGCTGGCCGATTTGCCGTCGCTGGAAGAGCGCGCCGACCTGGCCGGTCCTGTGATGACCATCATCGGCGACGCGGTTGCCGGCGCCAACTTTGAACGTTCCGAGCCGCTTGCGGCACATAACTATGAGGGCGCCGCCAACGCGGCCGACGCAGAGGTCGAGCCATGAAGATACTGACCGCAAACCGCCTCTCCGACGGCATCGCCGTCTGGTACGCCGATGGCGGTTGGGCCGAGACGGTCGACCATGCCGACCTTGCCCATGACCAAGCGGCAGAGGACAGGCTGGAAGCAATCGGCGCCAAGGCCAACGCCAACAATCAGGTTGTCGACGTCAATCTGATCGACGCTGAAGTCGTCAATGGCGTCGTCGTGCCGGTGCGGCTGCGCGAAAAGATCCGCGCCGCCGGCCCGACCATCCGGGAAGATCTGGGCAAGCAGGCTGCGCGGGCAGCTTAACAAAATACGGGCGGACGCGCCCTGAAAGACGAAACATGTACCGCTACGATGAGTTCGACCACGATTTTGTCCAGGCCCGCGTCGCCGAGTTCAGCGACCAGGTCGAACGCCGGCTGTCCGGCGAGATCACCGAGGATCAGTTCCGGCCGCTGCGGCTAATGAACGGCGTCTACCTGCAGCTGCACGCCTACATGCTGCGCATCGCGGTGCCCTATGGCACGCTGAACAGCGCGCAACTGCGCATGCTCGGCCACATCGCGCGCAAATACGACAAGGGCTACGGCCACTTCACCACGCGCCAGAACATCCAGTTCAACTGGCCGGCGCTGTCCGACATTCCGGCGATCCTGGCCGATCTCGCCAGCGTCGAGATGCATGCCATCCAGACCAGCGGCAATTGCATCCGCAACGTCACCGCCGATCACTTTGCCGGCGCCGCCGCCGACGAGGTCGCTGATCCGCGCCCCTATGCCGAGATCCTGCGGCAATGGTCGTCTGTGCATCCGGAATTCTCGTTCCTGCCGCGCAAGTTCAAGATCGCGGTGACCGGGGCCGAGCGCGACCGCGCCGCCATCCAGACGCATGATATCGGTCTGCATCTGAAGAAGAACGCCGCCGGCGAGCTCGGCTTTGCCGTCTATGTCGGTGGCGGCCAGGGCCGCACGCCGATGGTGGCGCGCAAGATCCGCGACTTCCTGCCGGAAGCCGACCTGCTGTCCTACTGCACGGCGATCCTGCGCGTGTACAACCTCTATGGCCGCCGCGACAACAAGTACAAGGCGCGCATCAAGATCCTCGTCCACGAGACCGGCGTCGAGGAAATCACCCGCCAGGTCGAGGCCGAATGGCAGGAGCTGAAGGACGCCGAGCTGAAGCTGCCGGAAGCCGACATCCGTGCCATCGACGCCTATTTCGCGCCGCCGGCACTGACCGCCCGGCCGGAAGGCGACGCGGCGATCAAGCTGGCGCGGCTCGATTCCAAAAGCTTCTCGGATTGGCTCGACCAGAATGTCGTGACCCATCGCCATCCCGACTATGCCGCGGTGACGATTTCGCTGAAAGGTATCGGCGAGGTGCCGGGCGATGCCACCGACAGCCAGATGGAAGCGGTCGCCGACATCGCCGAGAAATACGCTTTCGACGAATTGCGCGTCAGCCATGAGCAGAACCTGATCCTGCCGCATGTGGCGCGCGCCGATTTGAAAGCGGTCTACGACGCTTTGGTCGACATTGGCCTCGCGACGGCCAATTCCAACCTGATCAGCGATATCATCGCGTGCCCTGGCCTCGACTATTGCGCGCTGGCGACGGCGCGCTCGATCCCGATCGCGCAGGAGATTTCGCTTCGCTTCGCCTCGCTCGAGCGGCAGCGTGAGATCGGCGAATTGAAGCTCAAGATTTCCGGCTGCATCAATGCCTGCGGCCACCACCATGTCGGCCATATCGGTATCCTCGGCGTCGAGAAGAAGGGCTCCGAGCTCTACCAGGTGACGCTTGGCGGATCGGCCGACGAGAACACCTCGGTTGGCGAAATCATCGGCCGCGGCTTCTCTTCGGAAGAGATCACCGACGCCATCGAGCAGATCGTCGACACCTATCTCGGCCTTCGGCTCGGTCCCAGTGAACGTTTTATCGACGCCTACCGCCGTGTCGGTCCCGCGCCGTTCAAGGAGGCGCTCTATGCTGGCGAAACCAAGGCCGCTTGACCGCATCGTCGACGTCGACGACAGCATCGCCGCCAAAGCGGCGGGCTTCGACGCGCTGTATGGACATCTGAGCCCGCTCGACATCATCGAACGCGCGGCGAGCGAATTGTTTCATGACGAGATCGCCGCCGTGTCGTCCTTCGGCGCGGATTCCGCCGTCCTGCTGCATATGATCGCCAAGGTCGACCGCACGCTGCCGGTCATCTTCCTGGACACCGGCAAGCATTTCGAAGAGACGCTGGGCTATCGCGATGCGCTGGTCGCCGATTTCGGGCTGACCAACATCAGGGTGATCAAGCCCGAAGACGCAGCGCTCGAACGGGTCGATCCGACCGGCAATCTGCACCAGAGCAACACCGATGCCTGCTGCGACGTGCGCAAGGTCGAGCCGCTGGCGCGCGGCGTCGCCCCCTTCCGGGCCTGGCTGACCGGCCGCAAGCGCTTCCAGGCGGCGACGCGAGCCGCGCTGCCGGTGTTCGAGGCGGTCGGCCCGCGCGTACGCGTCAATCCGCTGGCGCACTGGACGACATCCGACCAGGCCGACTACATGCGCGCGCATGCGCTGCGCGAAAATCCGCTGGTTGCGTACGGCTATCTGTCGATCGGCTGCTTCCCATGCACGCAGCCGGTGCAGCCGGGCGAGGATGCGCGAAGCGGACGCTGGGCCGGTCATGCCAAGACCGAGTGCGGCATCCATCTGTCGGGACTGGAAGTGTCGCTGACCGACGCATCCCTTTAAGCTATGGTGATATTCAGGTGAGGCTGGCCTGCAGCGGCGGCTTCCGCTCGGAGGCCGCCGGTTTCGTGTGGACCGGCTTTCGCGGACTTTCGATTTTTAGGGCTTTAGGAATTTTCTATGACTGAACAGACCACAGCGGAGACCCGCCTCTGGACCCCGACGGGTTTTCGCGAAGACGAGTGGACACATGCCGAAAGTGCGGATGCACTGGCGGGCAATGGCCGCTTCATCCTGCCGTTGCAGGCATTTCTCGGCCTCGATGCCGAGGTGCGGCGCTCGGCCAAGGAGCGGCTGGGCGTCGCATTGCTGCCGGGCGACCAGCTGGAAAAGATCGTGGATCTGCTCGACCAGCTGTCGCTGGTGGCGCTGGCCTTCCCGGCCTTCAGCGACGGCCGCTCGTTTTCCAAGGGCGAATTGCTGCGCAGCCGCTACGATTTCGAGGGCGCGGTCCGCGCCACGGGCCAGGTGCTCGTCGACCAGCTGCCGCATATGCTGCGCCTCGGCTTCGACGAGTTCGAGATCTCCAACCCGGTTCTGCTGAAGCGCCTCGAAGAAGGCCGCACAGGCGGGCTGGGCCTTTACTATCAGCCGACCGAAGCGTCGGAGCCGAAGGGGCCGAAATACTCCTGGCGGCGCGTTCGCAACAGCTGACGCGACGGTAATTCCGCCTGTCTTTACAGACTGTGATCGGGCCTTCTCCTGGCTGTCCGGACGGAAATATCCGCCGGGCGCGAGGGAGGAATCGGCGCTCATCGGCGGCAACACCAATGCACCGTCCATCATGATCGCCGAAAAGGCGCCTGACATGATCAGGGCTGCAAGGTCTGGATGCGCGAGGAGCGCAAGGCTGCCTGAGCCGGTTTTTGGGAGATGCCGCCGCGCCTTCGGTGCGGCGGTTTTTTTCTTTGTCTTACGGAATTCCCAAGCGAAAGCCCGGAAAACCGCCTCACACTTTGCTGGAATTGCTTTTAGGCCAAGGCCCGCGCTTCGCGAAACGAGACCAGCTTGCGGCGGTTCTCGTCCCACAACGCAAGCTTGACGCAGCGCAGGCTGTCGAGGAGCGTGACGCGGCCGATGCCGCGCAGTTCGGGATAGTCGCGCAGCACTTCCTGCAGCCGGTAGCCCGGCACCTTGGCCGAGAGATGGTGCACGTGATGGACGCCGATATTGCCGGTGAACCAGTTCAGCACCGGCGGCAAATCGTAATAGGACGAGCCGTGCAGGGCGGCACGCTGGAATTCCCACTCTTCGTCCTTCGCCCATTCCGTCTCCTCGAACTGGTGCTGGACGTAGAACAGCCAGATTCCGGCCGATCCGGCCAGGATCACGATCGGCAAATGGACGATCAGGAAAGCGCCGGGGCCGACCAGCCAGATAAGCAGCGCTGCCGCGACCGCGATGCCGAGATTGGTGGTCATCGACGACACCCAGGGCGTCAGGCCGCCGCGCATCATGCCGACCGGCAGCCTCTGCTCGAAGATGAACAGCCAGATCGGGCCAAGGCCGAACATCACCAGGGGATGGCGGTAGAGACGATAGGCAAGGCGTCCCCGCCAAGACAGCTGCCGGTATTCAGCAACCGTCAACGTCCTGATATCGCCCATGCCGCGCTCGTCAAGATTGCCGGCGCTGGCGTGATGGGTGGCGTGCGCGCGCCGCCAGCAATCGTAAGGGGTCAGCGTCAGCACGCCGAGCGCGCGGCCGATCCAGTCGTCGGCAGTGCGGTTGGCGAAGAAGGAGCCGTGGCCGCAATCGTGCTGGATCATGAAGATCCGCACCAGAAAACCGGCGGCGGGAAGGATCAGGATCAAGCCCCACCAGTGGCCATAGGAATAGGCTGCCGAAGACAGCGCCCACAGCGTAACGAAAGGAATAAGGGTGATGGCGAGTTCAAGAGTGCTGCGTCGCCGGTCGGGCTTCTTGTAGCGCGCCAGGATCTTCAACCAGGCGCGCTTGCTGTTGGCGGCCGTCTCGGGGGAAATCATGTTCATCAGGAAGCATAGGCGGGGCGTCCCGCTGCCGCAAGGAAAAGCTCACGCAAAATTACTGCGCGTAATTGTCGCGCGATAGCATCGCTATTGACGGCGTTGGCCGCCGGCCATGCTGGCTTCTATGCCGTCCAGCCGGTCGAGCAGATCCCGGAAACGGGCGGGAATGTCGGCCTCGGTGCGGAAGGCCGGCAAGGTGCGCAAGAAGCGCGTCGTCGCCTCGGTGCCGAACTGGCGCCTGATGTCGGCGGCGAGCTCTTCGCTTCTGTTGCCAGTATTGCGGTCCATTGTCTCAAATCCTGTGTCGGTTTCAAAACTCCTCCAAGCTTTGAATGGTTCCCCATAGCGGGGTATTGGCAAGCAAAGGCTGCCGTTACGGTAAAGTTTGAATTAATTTTGAACGTCCTTGCGCCCCGCACCAAGTCCGACGGGCTGCCCGCAACATTGCCTGCTGGGGCGTCCTCCTGGGCTTGCCCCTTGATTTTTGGCCGCCAAACCTCGATATCGGGCGCAAATCCAAACCATTCGAATGACGGGAAATGGCGATGAGCGACCAGACAAAAGACGAACGCGCGCCCGAGGATATCGAAACGGCCGAGGCCGAGCGCACGCAAGGCGGCATCGACGGCGACTATGAAGCGCTGGTGCGGCTGCTGAAGGAAAACGAGGAGCTGAAGGACCGCGCGCTGCGCGTCGCAGCCGAGATGGAGAATCTGCGCCGCCGCACCGCCCGCGACGTGCATGATGCGCGCGCCTATGCGGTGGCCAATTTCGCCCGCGACATGCTGTCGGTGTCGGACAATCTGCGCCGCGCGCTCGATGCTATCCCCGCCGAGGCGAAAGCGGCCGGAGATGCCGGCTTCAAGGCGCTGATCGACGGCGTCGAGATCACCGAGCGCGCCATGCTGTCGACGCTGGAACGGCATGGGGTGAAGAAGCTCGAACCGGAAGGTGAGAAGTTCGACCCGAATTTCCACCAGGCGATGTTCGAAGTGCCCAATCCCGATGTGCCGGCCAACACCGTCGTCCAGGTCGTGCAGCCGGGCTATTCGATCGGCGAGCGCGTGCTGCGGCCGGCCATGGTCGGGGTCGCCAAGGGCGGCCCCAAGATCGCGGCCACCGAAGCGCCGGTCGAGCCGGGGCCGGTGAACGAGCAGGCCGAGAAGGATGCGTGAGTAGGGTAGGCAGTAGGGAATAGGGAATAGGGAATAGGGAATAGGGAATAGGGGCAGGCGTATCAATCGCGCGGCTTCGTGTTATTCATACTTTCCCTAATTCCCAATCCCTACTACCTCATGTCCCTGACACCCATCGACCTCCTCGACTATGCCGGCGTCGCCGTCTTTGCCGCGACCGGGGCGTTGGCGGCTTCGCGCAAGCAGCTCGACATTATCGGCTTCCTGTTTCTGGCCAGCGTCACCGGCATTGGCGGCGGCACGCTTCGCGACGTCATCCTCAACCTGCCCGTCTTTTGGGTCGCCAACTCCGGCTATGTGCTGGTTTGCGCGGCGGTTGCGGTGCTGGTCTTCTTCATCGCCCACCGCGTCGAATCCCGCTGGAAATGGCTGCTCTGGCTCGACGCCATCGGATTGGCGGCCTTTTCCGTAATGGGCGCGGCCAAGGGGCTGGCCATCACCGGCTCGCCGGTCGTCTCCGTTGTTATGGGCGTGTTGACCGCCACATTTGGCGGCATCCTGCGCGATCTGCTGGCCGGCGAGCCATCGGTGCTGCTCAGGCCCGAAATCTACGTCACCGCCGCACTCGCGGGCGCCGGCCTCTACACACTTGGCGATCTTGCCGGCCTGCCGCCGCTCGCCTCGGATATCGCCGGCTTCGTCGCGGCTTTCCTGGTGCGCGGCGGCGCGCTGAAATTCGGCTGGACCTTTCCGTCCTACAAGAGCCGCCCGGGACGGCGACCGGAGGATATTCCGTAGGGAGAGGGAATAGGGAATAGTCGGTAGTCAGCAATTCGCGGCAGCCTTCACTACTGCCTACTGCCTACTGCCTACTGCCTACTGCCTCACGCCGCAAAGCGCTGCGCTTCCCCGCCATAATAGTTGACGTAGCGGGCGCCGATTTCCTTGACCGGCATCACCACGAACACATCGACGGTGGAGAACTCACGGTCGATGACGCAGCCGTCGCCGATGCGGGCGCCGACGCGCAGATAGCCCTTGACCAGCGGCGGCATGGCCGCGATCGCCGCCTTGGCGTTGACCGCCTCGATCGGCATCAGATCCATCGAGCAATAGCGGCCGGAGACCGCCCGCACATCCCAGGCGGAGTTGGTCCGGCAGTGATGGGCAAGGTAGGTGAGCGCCTCGGCATGCGCAGCCGGCACCGTGCCAGGGAACGAGGCACAACCGGTCATCACGCCGATCTCATAGTGGTTGATGTAGGCCCAGATGCCTTGCCACAGCGCCTCAATGGTGCGCTTCGAGCGGTATTCCGGCAGCACGCAGGAGCGGCCGAGCTCAAGGAAGCGCTGGCCGGGATGGCGGGCGATCAGCTTGGTCAGTTCGAACTCGCCTTCGGAATAGAAGCCGCCGGCGGTCGCCGCAATCTCTTGCCGCAGCAGGCGGTAAGTGCCGACGATGCGGCGATGCTCGGGGCCGGAGATCGAGGTGTCAAGCACCAGGAGATGGTCGCACAGCGGGTCGAAGCGGTCGGCGTCGCGCCGGTCCTGCGCCTGGAACAGGTCCTTCCTGGCGCCAAGCTCGTCATAAAACACCCGGTAGCGCACTTCCTGCGCGGCGGCGATCTCGGCCTCATTGCGGGCAAGCCGCACTTCGAGATTGCCGATACGGCCCAGCGGTGCGCCTGTTGCGACGGCATCGGCGTTCCGCGCGGCGAGCAAAGCGCCGCCTGCGCTGGGCCGAGTGTCACATTCCGGCATAACTGTATGCACGAGTGATTCTCCTTCGAGCCATCCCTCTTGGCACGGGGATACGGTGTAGGTGCAACAGGATTGTGACAGTACCGTGATACGGCGCGACGGGCAATACTTCGTCGGCTGGCGAAAACCCTCATTCGGCTACCTACGTGACGCGAGGATTGCGCCAGCGTCACCTTGAAGCGCGTCGCGCTGGGACGATTCACGCGACGCGCTTCAAGTCTTTGTTTTGTGCATGTCGTCTTCTCAAAACCGGGGCCATTTTCGAGCGACATGAATTCAGGCGGCCACCTGGCCCTCGACGGCATGGACCAGCGCGTCGGGATCGAGCGGCTTGGTGACAAAGCCGCTGGCGCCATGGGCGAGCACGGTGTGGCGGGTCTTTTCCTGGCTGTCGGCCGAAAGCACCATGATCGGAACCGGCGGCACAGCCATTTCCTCCTCGTGGCGGCGGATGGCGGCGATCGCGTCCAGCCCGTCCATGACCGGCATGTGCAGATCCATCAGCACCACATCGAAGCGGTTTTTCAGCCCGGCTTCGGTCACCGCCTCGACCGCGGCCTTGCCATTGCCGACCACTTTCACGCGATGTCCCGCCTTCAAAAGCGTGGCGCGGGCAAGCATGGCGTTGATGTCGTTGTCTTCGGCGATCAGCACCGACAAGCCTTGCCGGCGCCCGCCATGGACACGAAGGGCGGACACGCCGCTCTTTTCCGGCTTGGGCTGGGGCAAGGCAGGGGCGTGATTGGTCAACAGCACGCGCAGCAGCGTTTCGCCGCGCACCGGCCTTGCCAGGAAGGTGGCGTAGCCGCTGGCGCGGAATTCGCCAAGCATGCCGCGGTCGGTCGGCGCGATCAGCGTGATCGCCTCGCAATCGGCAAAGCCACTCTGGCGCAGGCGCTTGAGCAGTCTGCCGTCGCCGTCCTCCAGGGCCGCGTCGATCAACAGCACATCGCAATGTTCGGCGAAGGGCGTCGCCTGGGAAGCGGTTGCGGCGACGTCGACGGCGCCGCCATGGGCGCGGATGGTGCGGGCGATGGCGTCGGCCTCGACGGCGTTCTTCGACACGATCACGGCGCGCCGGCCGGCCAGGATGTTCTGCCGGTTCTGCGGTGCCTCGGTTGCTCCTGCGGCCGGGATCTCGAAGACGAATTCCGATCCCTCGCCAAGCCGGCTCGACACCGAAATGGCACCGCCCATGGCGGCGACCAGGCGCCTCGATATGGCCAGACCGAGGCCGGCGCCGCCATGGGTGCGGGTCGAGGTGCCGTCGGACTGTTCGAACTCCTCGAAGATGCGCTCCATATCCTCTTCGCGCAGGCCAGGGCCGGTGTCGGCGACGGTGAAGCAGATGCGGTCGCTGGTCTCGGTGCGGGCCCGTGCAACCGAAACCAGCACGCCGCCGGTGTCGGTGAACTTGATCGCATTGCCGATCAGGTTGAGCAGCACCTGCCTGACCCTGCCGGGATCGGCCATGATCATCTGTGGCACGTCGGGCTCGACATGACAGCCGAGGCCGATGTTCTTGGCGAAGGCTTTCGCCGCCATCAGTTCGATGATGTTGTCGGCGATTTCGCGCAGCGATGTCGGCTGCGGCTCCGGGTCGAAACGGCCGGCCTCTATCTTGGAATAGTCGAGCAAATCCTCGATGAGCGCCAAAAGGGCGCTGGCCGAGGTCGAGACAGCGCCGACATAGGTGCGCTGCTCGGGCGACAGATTGGTGTCAGCCAGAAGCTTGGCCATGCCCATGATGCCGTTCATCGGCGTGCGGATCTCATGGCTGACGGTGGCGAGGAAGCGCGACTTGGCCTGGCTGGCATATTCGGCGCGCTCACGCGCGGTGATCAACGAGGATTCGGCGCGCTTGCGGGCGGTGATGTCACGGGCAATCGCCCGGTGCGAGACGGCGCCGCTATCCTTGTCGCGCACCGACAGTTCGATCCATGAGAACCAGCGCGGACCGTTCGGGGTACGTATGGAGACGTCGGTGGAACTCAGGCATTCATGATCGGAAAAGGCGGCGTCGGGAACGATACCGACATCGATGCCGAGGTCGGCCAGAGTCCTGCCGGCAAGGTCGCGCTGATCGGTTCCGACGAGGCCGGCGAAAACCATGTTCGCATAGACGATGTGGCCGTCGCGGTCGCGGTGGACGACGAGATCGCCGAGCGCATCGATCAGCCCGCGAAAACGCTCCTCGCTCTCCTGCATCTCCCACATGCGGTCGGCCAGCGTCTCGATCTCGGCGCGGCTGCGCGCGGCGGTTTCGTCGAGCAAGGCCGTCGCGCGGTGGACGGTGCGGCGGTTGCGCAGGTGCATGGCGACGCCGGCAAGGCCGGTCGCCAGCAGACCGAACGTGATGAAGATCGGCGCGCCGGTGAGGTGAGACAGGCCCGCCAGCACGACGCTGGCGACGACCGTCAGGAACAGCAGGCCCTCGTGCGTGGCGCGCGGAAAATCCGGCGCCAGCGGCGGCGCAGCAACATGCTGCCGCTTGGGCGTCGCCGGGTTCGGCCCGTCGATGCTTTCGGCGCGGCTCTTCTCTTTCCTGGCGGACTCCGCGATCATGCGGAAATCCTTGCCAGATAGAGATTATGGAAAAGCGCGGCGGATCGTTCGAATTTTAGCGGTCATGCATTTTTGCCGCCCGTTCTGGCGGCTTCGGGGCCTCACATATCCACGACCATGCGCCCCCTGATCTTGCCCTCGACGATGTCGTGGGCGGCGGCGATGATGTCGTCGAAGCCGATGGTCGTCGACAGGCCGGCGAGCTTTTGCAGATCGAGATCGCTGCCGATGCGGCGCCAGGCTTCGAGGCGCACGGCCTTGGGCGCCATCACCGAATCGATGCCGAGCAGCGAGACGCCGCGCAGGATGAACGGGGCGACGCTCGACGGCAGATCCATGCCACCCGCCAGGCCGCAGGCGGCGACCGCGCCGCCATAGGCGGTCATCGACAGCACATTGGCCAGCGTGTGGCTGCCGACGGCATCGATGCCGCCGGCCCAGCGCTCCTTGGCCAGCGGCTTGGCCGGCTGGGAGAGTTCCTCGCGCGAAATCACTTCGGCGGCACCGAGGTCGATCAGATAGGAGCTTTCGGCGTTGCGGCCGGTCGAGGCGATGACGTGATAGCCAAGGCTGGACAGGATCGAGACCGCGACCGACCCAACGCCGCCGGCTGCACCCGTCACCACCACCGGGCCGCGATCCGGCAGGATGCCGTGCCGCTCCAGCGCCATGACGCTGAGCATGGCCGTATAGCCGGCGGTGCCGACCGCCATCGCATCGTGCGCGCTGATGCCGTCGGGCAACGGCACCAGCCAGTCGCCGTTGACGCGCGCGCGCCCGGCATAGGCGCCGAAATGCGTCTCGCCGACGCCCCAGCCATTGAGGATGACCTTGTCGCCCTTGCGCCAGTCGGCATGCGATGAGGAGAGGACGGTTCCGGCGAAATCAATGCCCGGCACCAGCGGCCAGCGGCGGATCACTGGCGCTTTCCCAGTGATGGCCAGCCCGTCCTTGTAGTTGACCGTCGTCGCCTCGACCGCGACAGTTACGTCGCCTTCCATCAGATCGGCTTCGCCGAAATCGACGATCTCGACCGATTGCTTCTTTTCGGCGTCGCGCGAAACGAGGATGGCTTTGAAGGTTTCAGGCATCTCTTCTCCTCGGCTTCGCAAAGGCTGGCGGTCGGCATTGGCTGGCTCTGGCCGAACTGTGCGGCGACCGTCCGGCGAGGTCAATTGGTCAAAAGAGTCGGGCCGTCAGGCTTCTGGGCCTTGCGGCTTGGCCTCGCGCCGCCAGCCGATGAACTCGTCGAAGACGACCAGCGCCGCGCCGACCGAAATGAAGGCATCGGCAAGGTTGAAGACGGCGAAGGACCATACCGGCGTGTGGAACAATATATAGTCGATGACGTGGCCGTAGACGGCGCGGTCGATCAGATTGCCGATCGCGCCGCCGATGATCAGGGCAAAGCCGATGCGGGCCAGCACATGGCCGGAGGGCGTGCGCGTCGCCAGATAAAGCACGAAGGCAACGACCACGACCGCGATGACGACCAGGCCGGTGTCGCCGAAGGACGAGAACATCGAGAAGGCGATGCCGGTATTGTAGGTGCGAAACAGCGCCAGGAATGGCACCAGGTCGAGCTTTTCCTGGAAGACGAGGCCGGTCTCGATCAGATGCTTTATCCACTGGTCGAGCGCGATTGCCACCACCACCAGCAGCGCATAGGGAGACCATGATTTCACGATGTGGCGTCCTCGGGGGCAAGTTTCAGCGCGCCGCGCCGGATCTCGAACAGCATGATTCCGGCGGCGACCGCCAAATTGAGTGAATCGGCGCGGCCGGCCTGCGGAATCCGCAGCAGCCGGTCGCAGCTTTCCGCCAGATTGTCGGGCAGGCCCTGCTGCTCATTGCCCATCATCAAGAGCACCGGTCCTCGGGAGAAATCGACCGAGCGGTAGTCGACCGCACCCTTCAGATGGGTGCCGACCACCAGGCCCGAGAAGCTGTTTCGCCAAGCCAGAAATGCTTCCGGCGTCGCCTTGGTCACCGGCACGGCGAAGATCGAGCCCATGGTGGCGCGCACGGTCTCGACAGAAAAAGGATCGGTAGTCTCGCCGACCAGGATGACGCCCTTGGCGCCGACGGCATCGACGGTGCGGATGACGGTGCCGAGATTGCCGGGATCGCGCACCCGGTCGAGCGCCACCCAGACGTCGCCGTCGTGAGCGCGGATGTCTCTTAGCGGCAGCAGTTTTTGCCGGAAGACGCCGACCACCATTTGCGGATTGTCACGGCGGGTGATGGCGACCAGCACTTTTTCGGACACTTCGAGCACGGTGCCGCCGGCGGCAACCGTGCGCGCCGCCACCTTTTCGACCGCCGCATTGCCGCGTCCGGCCTTGGCGAAAACCAGCGTCCTGATCGACCAGCCGAGGTCGAGGGCGTCGATGACCAGCTTCAGCCCTTCGGCCATGAAGGCGTTGTGCTGGTCGCGGAATTTCTTCTGGGCGAGCGCCTTGATGTCCTTGATCAGCGGATTGGCAAGGCTGGTGACTTCCTTGACCTGCCCGGGCGCACCTGCGTGCCGCTCATTCATTCGGGACTCCCGGGCATTCAGGCCACCCAGCGCGAAAACAGCGATGTCGACAGCGCCCGGCCGGCAGATTGCTCGCGGATGATCAGTTCGCCTGATTCAACGGTGCCGCCCATGCCGGCAAAGGTGTCGCGCATCAAGGCATGGATGGCGAAGAAGGAGGCGCGGATGGAATAGGCGGTCAGCACTATGGCGACCGGTTTCGGCGTCAGGATCGCGCGGCAAAGGTCGGTCAGGCCGGGCAGGTCCT
This sequence comes from Mesorhizobium sp. M0771, assembly GCF_040320155.1. Classification (NCBI taxonomy): domain Bacteria; kingdom Pseudomonadati; phylum Pseudomonadota; class Alphaproteobacteria; order Hyphomicrobiales; family Phyllobacteriaceae; genus Mesorhizobium; species Mesorhizobium sp. M0771. The sequence goes on from NZ_JAMYPC010000007.1 coordinate 177,764, forward strand.
CGAACAACTGCCAGACCTCGCCCTTGGGTCCGCGGCCATAGGCAGGCGGGTCGAACAGGATGATGTCGTAGCGGCTGCCGCGGCGCTCTTCGCGCTCGGCGAATTTCACTGCATCGTCGACGATCCAGCGGATCGGCTTGCTGCCGAGACCGGCCATTTCCTGGTTTTCGCGCGCCCAGCCGACCGCCTTCTTGGAGGCATCGACATGGGTGACCTCGGCGCCGGCGCGGGCGGCCACCAGAGACGCGAGCCCGGTATAGCCGAACAGGTTCAGCACCTTGATCGGGCGCTTGGCCGCCGCGATCAGGCTGGCCATATGGTCCCAGTGCGAAGCCTGCTCGGGGAAGACGCCGACATGGCGAAACGAGGTGAAGCGGCCGAGATAGTCGATGCCGTCATGCTTCATCGGCCAGGTCTCGCCCAGCGGTACCTTCGGGAACCGCCAGCGGCCGATGCCTTCCTCGTCGGTGTCGCCGGTGAAGATGGCGTCGGCGCGGTCCCAGTCCCTGGCCGGTAAGGCCTTTTGCCAGATCGCCTGTCCCTCGGGCCGCACGATGCGGTAGGGGCCGTATTGTTCGAGCTTCTCGCCGGCACCGCTGTCGAGCAGTGCATAATCCTGATTGGGCGCCACTTCGAGGATCACCGGCAGGCGCTCAGTGGGCAGGATGCCTTCGCGACGCGCCAGGATACGGGGGGCGGGCTTCGGATCAGACCGGTCGTTCGGTTTTGTTTCGTGGCGTTGCTGTCTGGCTTCGGGTCGGATTGGTACGGTCTCCGGCTGTGGCCGCGCATGTTCGGTCCTGCCTTTTGCGGGCGGACGGTTGTCGCGGCGTTTGTCGCGAAAAGACTTCAAGCAGGAGCGTCTCCGGAGGCGGCAGGCCGCTTTTGGCATAGGGTCACCGGCTGCGCAAACAAAATGGTCGAGCGTGCGAATGTCTGAGGTGGTGGACCTCGCTGAGGAAACAGGCAAATCTCGAATCATGTCCCGTTCCGAACGCCTGCTCGACCTGATCCAGATCCTGCGCCGGCATCGCCGGCCGGTGAGCGGTCGCACGCTTGCCGGCGAGATGGACGTTTCGATCCGAACGCTCTACCGCGACATTGCCACGCTGCAGGGGCAAGGCGCGCCGATCGAGGGCGAGGCTGGGCTGGGCTATGTGCTGAAACCCGGCTTCATGCTGCCGCCACTGATGTTCACCGACGAGGAGATCGAGGCCATCGTTCTGGGATCGCGTTGGGTTGCCAGACAACCGGACAAGCGGCTGTCGGCCGCCGCCACCGACGCGCTGGCCAAGATCGCCGCTGTGCTGCCGGATGATCTGCGCGAGGACCTCGATGCGACCGCGCTTTTGGTCGGGCCGCACGGCGATGCTGTCGAAAGCATCGACCTTGGCCTGGTGCGCCAGGCGATCCGCAACGAGAGAAAACTCGGCTTTCTTTACCGCGATGCCGGCGGCGCCGCCTCCGAGCGCTTGATCTGGCCATTCGCGCTCGGCTTTTTCGACAAGGTGCGGGTGGTGGTGGCCTGGTGCGAGACGCGGCAGGATTTCAGACATTTTCGCGCCGACCGGATGTCGGGGCTCAACACCACGGATATCCGCTATCCGCGTCGTCGGCAGGCGCTGCTGAAGGAATGGCGCGCGACGCTGGACGCACCGGAGCGCCAGCCTGGCGCTTAATGCTCCTTTCCACGCGCCCACAAGACGCTGCTGCCAGAATCTGACAGTGGGGTCACCTATGCTCCTCCAATCGAAACCTGGAGAGCAGACATGAACACCCCCAATTTCGTCATCCTTTATGTCGACAGCCCGGAGCGGAGCGGCGCCTTCTACGGTGCGCTGCTGGGACGCCAGCCGGTGGAGACGTCGCCGACCTTCGTGCTGTTCGTGCTCGACAATGGCTTCAAGCTCGGCCTGTGGTCGCGCCACACGGTGGAGCCGTCGGCCGCGGCCGCGGGCGGCGGTGCGGAGCTCGTCTTCGCGTTGGACCGGCCTGATGCGGTGGACGCCGCCTACACGGACTGGGCAGGACGCGGCTTGACCGTTCTGCAGACGCCGACCGACATGGACTTCGGCCGCACCTTCGTTGCGCTCGATCCCGACAAGCACCGGCTGCGCGTCTACTGGCTGAACGACGGAGAACAGGCCAATGGGGAACAGGCCAATGGAGAACAGAAATGAGTGCGCACTGGATCGCGGTCGCTTCCGCCGAACATGTCCGGCGCGGCCGCGAGGCCGGCTTCATGCAGGTCAACCACGGCAAGGCGGCACCTTTGCGCCGCATCAAGCCCGGCGACGGCATCATCTACTACTCGCCGACCACAATTCTGCGCGAGAAGGACGGCCTGCAGGCCTTCACGGCAATCGGCACCGTGCGCGAAGGCGAGCCTTACCAGGGCGACATGGGCGGTGGCTTCACGCCGTTCCGCAGGGATGTCGAATGGGCCAAGGCCGAGGAGGCGCCGATCAAGCCGCTGCTCGAGCAGTTCGACTTCACCGCGGGCAAATCGAACTGGGGTTATCAACTGCGCTTTGGCCTGTTCGAAATTACCGCGCATGATTTCGCGCTGATCGCCGAGGCGATGGGCGCTGCCATGAAGGCAGGCTGAAGCATCCAGCCGCCGGATCGGCAAGGCACCGTGACAAGGCTGCTGACACCAAGTTGTCAGCAGCCTTGTGCGACAAGCGATTGTCTTCAGATAGCGTCGCGCTTGCCCCAGGAGAATAAGATGGACTTCGTCTCGATCCGCATCATTACCGACCAGATCAAGCCCTTGGTGGCATTCTACGAGACGATCACCGGGCTTACCGCAACCTGGTTCACAGACGATTTCGCCGAACTGGCAACGCCGTCCTGCACACTGGCGATCGGCAGCACCCGCACGCTGGCCCTGTTCGGAACTGATGTGGCGCAGCCGGCCGCCAACCGCTCAGCGATCATCGAGTTTCGCGTCGCCGATGTTGATGCTGAGTACGGCAGGCTGGCGAAAATCATCGGCGATTTCGTACAGACGCCGACGACGATGCCATGGGGTAACCGGTCGCTGCTGCTGCGCGATCCCGATGGCAATCTGGTGAACTTCTTCACCCCGGTCAGCGCGGAAGCGATCAGGAAGTTCGATCGCAGCACCGGCGCCGAGGCTACTGCTTGAGCGCGTTGTAGACGGCAATGCCGGCGGCAAGGTCCTCAAGCGCGGCGCCGACCGACTTGAACAGCGTGACCTCAGTGGGGCTCTGCCGGCCCTGTTTTTCCCCGCGCGCCAGCTCATGCAGATCGGCGACGATGGCTTCCGGCTTCAGCACGCCGGAGGCGAGCGGCTGGACGATGTCGCCGGCTTCCTTGGTGGCGCCGGCGCGGGTGTCGACATAGACGCGGGCGCGCGCGATCGCGTCGTCGTCGCTCTCGCGCATGGTCGGCGTGAAGCCGCCGACCAGATCGGCATGCGCGCCCGGCTTGAGCAGCGCACCCTTGACCAGCGGCGTCGTCGTGATCGTCGCCGATGAGACGATGTCGGCCTCGGCGAGTTCGGCGTCGAGATCGCTTGCGGCCTCGGCGTTGAAACCGTCCGCGCGCAAATCGGCCGCGACCTTTTCGGCATTGGCGGGCGTGCGGTTCCAGATGCGGATGGTCTTGATCGGCCGCACCGCGGAGTGCGCCTTGGCGAGGAACGGCGACAGCGCGCCGGCGCCGACCACCAGAAGCCGCGATGCGTCCTCGCGGGCGAGATAGGAGGCGGCCAGCGCCGAGGCGCAAGCGGTGCGCCACTGTGTCAGCCGTTGGCCGTCGATCAGCGCTTCGGGCTCGCCGGTGGCGCCGTTGAGCAGGAGGTAGAGCCCCATTACCGCCGGTTTGCCGATGGCGTTGTTGTCGGGCGATACGGTGACGATCTTGACGCCGATATGACCCCCGACCGACGTGCCGGCCGCATGGAAGTCGGTCCACGCCGGCATCAAAAGCAGCGTGGATGTGGCACCGTCGGGCCGCTCGACCCCGTGATGATGGCGGACGGGTTGCACAGCACCCTCGCGGAAGGCCGCGCGCAATGTCTCGACCAGCCCGGGAAAGGTCAGCGCCTGGTCGACAGCGTCGGCCGAAATGGTCAGCATGCAAAACTCCGCGAAGATAAAAGCTTCGGCTTCAGGCCGTTGGCTTCGGCAGCGCCGGACCCTGGCCCGAGCCTTGCGGTGCGGCGGGTACCCGGCTGACCGCCTGGCGCAAATTCTCGGCCTCGACGCCGCGCTGGCGCGCCAGCTTGCGGTAGCGGCCCTGCTTGACCCAGGTCGCCAGGCTGCCGACGACCATGCCGATGGCGAGCGCCACGAACAGGAAGATGAACAGCGGCAAGGTCAGCGTCAATTTCGGATTGCCGGGGTTGAACGGGTCGAGCGTGAAGGCGACCAGCTCGCGGTTGGCGACGGCCAGCGCAATCAGGATGACGGCGAGCGGCACGAAGACCACGATAAGTATGAAGCGGTTCAACATAGAAATTCCCTGGAGAAGGCAGGCCTTGATAACGCCGGCGCGTTGGTCCGCGCCTACTTGCCGCCATTCAGCCTTTCACGCAATTCCTTGCCGGTCTTGAAGAACGGCACCCACTTCTCCTCGACCTCGACGGATTCGCCGGTGCGCGGGTTGCGGCCGGTGCGAGCAGGGCGATTTTTCACCGAAAAAGCGCCGAAGCCGCGCAATTCGACCCGGTTGCCTTCCGCCAGGGCATCGGTGATCTCGTCGAAGATCGCTCCCACGATGTTTTCGACGTCGCGCAGGAAAAGATGCGGGTTGCGCGTGGCAATGATCTGCACAAGCTCGGATTTGATCATCAGAAAGGTCCCCGTGAAAGCGCTGCGGTCAAATATCAGGATGATTTTATTTGCTTTTTTACTCGCCCCAACCGGCAGATCAAGGGTGCCAGACGGAAACGAGACCGTCAAGAAACAAGCGATCCGCGCCAATTTCGTGAAGCACGTCGCTGCCGGCCTCCGACAGGCCGAGCGCGCTGCCGACGCTGCGCGCTATTGCTTTCGAGAACAGGAAGCCGCCACGCCGCTCGGTGTCCTTCCATTCCACCACCTTGAGCTTGGCGTCGACACCCTTGGTCGCCAGCCAGTCGATCGCCACGCTCTCGCCGCCGACAGCGTCGATCAGACCGTTGGCAAGGCCCTGGCGGCCGGTGAAGATCGAGCCGTCGGCAAGGGCCAGTGCCTGATCGCGGGTCATTTTGCGGCGCTCGGCGACGATGCCGACGAACCAGTCATAGCTGTCGAGGATGAGCTTGCGGACCATGGCTCGCTCGTCTTCATTGGTCGGCTTGAAGGGCGAGGGCGATGCCTTCAGCGGCGAGGATTTCACTTCCTCGAGCTTTATGCCGACCTTGTCCATCAGACCGCTGACATCGGGATACTGGATGAGCACACCGATCGAGCCGACGATCGACGTCTTGCGGGCAACGATATGGTCGCTGGCACTGGCGATCATGTAGCCGGCCGATGCGGCCAGCGTGCCGACCTCGGCCACCACCGGCTTGTCGGCGGCAAGCTTGCGCACCTCCTCGTAGATCGATTCGCCGCCGACCGTGGTGCCGCCGGGCGAATCGATCGCCAGGATGACGCCCTTGACCTGCGAGGATGTGCGGATGGTTTCCAGCCGCTTGATCAGTTCCTCGTCCTCGGTGATGGTGCCTTCGATCCTGACCTTGGCGATGTGGTCGACGGAAGAACCGCCGAGGTCGCCCCCATAGAACCAGCTTGCAAGCGCAATCACCCCAAGGGCCACGATGGCAATGGCGGCGCCGCGCCAGAAGGTCAGCTTGCGCCGCAAGCGGCGGCGGTCGATCAGGTCGTCGGCTCTCAGTGCCATGGTCTGCCTCACAGTCGGTGGGAAGCGATGCTTTTAAAGCAAGCGTCCGCGCCCGGCTACCTCTTCCTCAAGAGCGTGCGACGAAGCGACCATCACGACGGAGGCATTTCAGGAAAAAATGACGCGGCGCGTTCGTTTCTGCTATGAAGTGACGAAATTGTGTCGCCTGAGTTCCGTCTGTAAAACAGCGGCCGTCACATTTTTGCGGTTTTCCTCCGCTTGTGCTTGCTTGCGGGGGCCGGCAACCCACCTATAGCAGGTGTTTTGGCGGACAAGGGTTTATTAGAAGTCAGTCATGCTTGCGCGATCGAACGAACCGACCAATGCCGATGCGGCCTTGGCGCCCACGGCGCCAGCGGGCACGCGCGGCGACGCCTTCGACCGCGCCCAGCGCCACTCGCGCCGCGTGCGCGTGCTTAAGTTCGCCGTGCCGGTGCTTGCCGCCGGGATCGCGGTTGCGTTTCCGGTCTATTCCTATCTGGCGGCGCCGATCAACATTTCGATACAGGCAGACGGCACCGCTTTCGCGGATGGCAAGCTGGTGATGGCCAATCCGAAGCTCAACGGCTTCACCAAGGACAAGCTGCCCTATTCGCTGACGGCCTTGCGCGCCATCCAGGATGTCGGCAAGCAGGACATCATCGAACTCGAAGGCATCCATGCCAAATTGCCGCTGACGGCCGACAATGTGGCGACCGTCGACGCCAAGCGCGGCATCTACAACAGAAACGCCAACACGATGGACATGACCAGCGACGTTACCGTCACCACCACCGACGGCGTCGCTGCCATCTTCAAATCGGTCTTCCTCGATATGGGCAAAGGCTCTATGAAGACAGGGGATGCGGTCGATGTCAGCCGTAACGGCTCGCGGATCACCGCGGGTTCGATGTCGGTCGAGGAGAATGGCAAGGTTGTCGTTTTTGAAAATAAAGTAAGCGTCCACATCGATCCGGCCACTATGAAGGCGGCAGAGGCAAAGAGCGGAGAATCGAATGCGTCCCAGTAATTCGGCACGGCTTGTCGCCGCAGCTTCGGCCTTGCTGTTGCTGGGTATGGCGTCGTCCTGGGCTCAGTCCAGCGCCAGCAGCCAATCCGGGCTCAAACTGTCGGGCGACCAGCCGATCCAGATCGAGAGCGACAAACTTGAGGTCCGCCAGGCCGACAGCATGGCGCTGTTCAGCGGCAACGTCACCGTCACGCAAGGGCCAACGCTGCTCAAGGCCGGCAGCATGGAGGTCTACTACGTCAAGGACCCCAACGCCGCCAAAGGTGCTGCCGCCGGCGCTTCGGCGATGACCGGTTCGGCCAATATCGACCATCTGGTGGTCAAGAACAAAGTCTACATCAAGTCGAATGACCAGATCGCCACCGGCGACAACGCCACGTTCGACATGAAGACGCAGGTGCTTGTTCTGTCGGGCAAGGAGGTCGTCTTGTCCCAAGGACCCAACGTCCTCAAGGGCTGCAAGCTCACCGTGCAGATGAAAAGCGGCCTTGCTCAGGTCGATGGCTGCGGCGGGCGCGTCATCATGTCGATGACGCCGCCACCGAAATCCGAGGCCCCGAAGCCCGAATGACTGGCGTATCTTCGCTGCTGACCCGCCTTCCGGGACGGGCGGCCAGTAAACTTGCAGCACCGGCCACGGTCACCGTCGATTCCGCGAAGTTCAAGGGCACCCTGATCGCCAAGGGTCTGACCAAGAGCTACAAGGGCCGCAAGGTGGTCAGCGGTGTCACCATCGGCGTGCGCGCCGGCGAGGCTGTCGGGCTGCTCGGGCCGAACGGCGCCGGCAAGACCACCTGTTTCTACATGGTCACCGGCCTGGTGCCGGTCGATGAGGGAACGATCGAGATCGACGGTTTCGACGTCACCTCGATGCCGATGTACCGCCGCGCCCGCCTCGGCATCGGCTATTTGCCGCAGGAAGCCTCGATCTTCCGCGGCCTGAATGTCGAGCAGAACATCCGCGCCGTGCTCGAAGTGGTTGAGAAGGACCGCAAGGTGCGCGAGCGCAATCTCGACGAACTGCTCGAGGAATTTCACATCAGCCATCTGCGGAAGTCGCCGTCCATGTCGCTGTCGGGTGGCGAGCGGCGGCGTCTTGAGATCGCCCGAGCTTTGGCGACGCGCCCGGCCTACATGCTGCTCGACGAGCCGTTCGCCGGCATCGACCCGATTGCCGTCGCCGACATCCAGCAGCTGGTTCGTCATCTGACGGCGCGCGGCATCGGCGTGCTGATTACCGACCACAATGTGCGCGAAACGCTCGGCCTCATCGACCGCGCCTACATCATCCATGCCGGCCAGGTGCTGACTCATGGCCGTGCCGACGAGGTGGTGGCGAACCCCGATGTGCGCCGGCTCTACCTCGGCGAAGGTTTCACGCTCTGAGCGTGAAATTTGTTTCCTGACGTGATTTTTGCCGCCCCGCCGGGCTTTTTTCTCCGATTTTGCGTGAGATAATGCTTCGGTAGGGGCCTTTTGCCATCGTTCGCCTTGACAAGCAAAAGCCGGGCCAGTTTCTATGGAAGGTCGGAAAAATTCATTTTCCGGCAGCTTCTGATGTGTAGGCTTCCGGGTGCAGAAGGGCGTTTGAAACCGAACCATGGCGTTGGCGGCGAAACTACAGCTACGACAATCCCAGTCGCTGGTGATGACGCCGCAGCTGATGCAGTCGATCAGGCTGTTGCAGCTCACCCATGTCGAGCTCGACCACTTCATCGACGACGAGATCGAGCGCAATCCGCTGCTGGAGCGCGCCGAGCCCCAGGATGACGCCGCAAGCGACCAGGTGCAGAAGGGCGATGCCGCTCCTGAGCCTGCCGCCGATGGCGACTGGTTCGAAAACGAGACGGCGTGGAGCGCCGAAGCGATCTCCGACAAGCTCGACAGCTCGCTGGAAAATCTGTTCCCCGACGATCCCGGCACCAGCGAGCGGCTCGGCCCGGACCTGACGGCGCAGTGGAAGTCGGCCACCGGCAATAGTTCGTCCGGTTCTTCCGAAGGCTTCGACGTCGGCGACATGGCCGCCGCGGCGATCACGCTGCGCCAGCATGTCGGCGAGCAGATCGCACTTGCCTTTGCCGATCCGGCCGCAAGGCTGATTGCAGCCGAACTGGCCGACGGCCTGGACGAGGCCGGCTATCTGCGCGCCGATCCCGCCGAGATCGCCAAACGGCTCGGCGCCGATCAGGCGACGGTGGCCAACGTGCTGGCAGCCTGCCACACATTCGAGCCGGTCGGCCTGTTTGCGCGCGACCTTGCCGAATGCCTGTCGCTGCAGCTTGCCATGCGCGATCGTCTCGATCCGGCGATGAAGACGCTGATCGGCAACCTAGAACTCCTGGCGCGGCGCGATTTCCAGACGCTGAAGCGGCTTTGCGGGGTCGACGAGGAGGATCTCCTCGACATGCTGGCCGAAATCCGCGCGCTCGACCCGCGCCCGGGCATGGCGTTTTCGGGCGGCGCCAGCGACGCCATCGTCGCCGATGTCGAAGTCCGCGCCGCCAATGACGGCAGCTGGACGGTCGAGCTCAATGCCGAGACGCTGCCGCGCGTGCTTGTCGATCACATCTATTTCGCCCAGGTCTCGCCGCATGCGAAGAATCAGGCGGAGAAGGATTTCCTGGCCGAATGCCTGCAGAATGCCAACTGGCTGACGCGCAGCCTCGACCAGCGGGCAAAGACGATCCTGAAAGTGGCGTCGGAAATCGTGCGCCAGCAGGACGCTTTTCTCGTCCATGGCGTGCGCCAGCTCAGGCCGCTCAACCTGCGCACGGTGGCCGATGCCATCGGCATGCATGAATCGACCGTCAGCCGGGTGACGGCCAACAAATACATGCTGACGCCGCGTGGCGTGTTCGAGCTGCGTTATTTCTTCACGGCTTCGATCGCGGCGTCGGGCGGCGGTGATGCGCATTCCTCGGAAGCGGTGCGCGACCGCATCAAGCAGCTGATCGACGAGGAAAAGCCCGCCGATGTGCTGTCCGATGACGCAATCGTCGACATGTTGAAGGAAAGCGGCGTCGATATTGCCCGGCGCACGGTGGCCAAGTACCGGGAGGGTATGAATATTCCCTCGTCGGTGCAGCGGCGGCGTGAAAAGCGCGCTCTGGCGAGCGCGGGGCGCTAGCTCTGCTTGCCCGACAAGGGCTTTTGCTATGGCTGGATTCCACAACTTTCCGACCTTAAAGCGCATCGCGCTGAAACGGATTCATACGACGCGCTTTAAGTCTTTGTTTTGATGCATGTCGTTGTCCCAGAACCGCAGCGCACTTCTGGGCGACATGCATTAATTGACAAGCTGCAATGAAGTGTCTAGAAGCCCGCCCGCATGAGACGGGCTCGCGGCCCGCATGCGGATGGTCCGTCACGACGAAGGCCACGGGACGGCCAAGAAGGCGGATTGTGATCAACCGGAAAGTTCGGATCTAAAATCGGCGCGAGTTGACGCCGCAAAGCTTGTGCGCACGGATCACGAGTATAAACTCTGGCCAGTTTGAAGCCTGAGCAAGGAAGGTCAGTTTTCAGATGAAATTGCGCATATCGGGTAAACACATGGATATCGGCGATGCGTTGCGTACGCGCATTACCGATCGTGTCGGCGAGGCGATTGGAAAATATTTCGATCGCGGTTTTTCAGGGCACGTCACGGTCATCAAATCGGGGTCGCGTTACTCGGCCGATTGCATGATCAGGCTGGATTCCGGCGCTTCGCTGCAGGCAACCGGCGATTCCCAGGATCCGACACTTGCCTTCGAGGCGGCCGCGGATCGCCTCGAAACCAGGCTGCGGCGCTACAAACGCCGTCTGAAATCGCACAATTCAGGCAGTGGAAATGGCGAAATCACCGACATCGCCTATACGGTGATGGCGCCGCTGACCGACGACGACGAGGACATTCCGGAGGACTACGCCCCGGCCATCGTCGCCGAATCAACCATGACGCTGCAGACCATGTCGGTGGCGTCGGCGGTTATCGAACTCGACACCAAGGACAGCCCGGTTTTCGTCTTCCGCAACGCCGGAAACGACCACCTCAACATCGTCTATCGGCGGCCGGACGGAAATATCGGCTGGATCGACCCGTCGACGACCAAAGTCGCACAGGCGTGACGACAACGACAACGGTCGCACAGGTGACGACAATGGTCGCACAGGGATAATAGCCAGCCGCGCGAGGGGCGAGGACTGGCGACGGCAGGCGAATAAGGGATTTCAAACATGGATCTGAGCGATCTTCTCAACGTTCCGGCGATCTTGCCGGCGTTGAAGGCGAACTCCAAAAAGCAGCTTCTGCAGTTGCTGTCCGAGAGAGCGGCGGCGATTTCCGGCATTCCGGAGCGCGAAGTGTTCGACACCATCCTGCAGCGCGAACGGCTGGGCTCCACCGGCGTCGGCAACGGCATCGCCATTCCGCACGGGAAGCTCGCCGGGGTGAAGCGCATCGCCGGTGTCTTTGCCCGGCTGGAGACGCCGGTCGATTTCGAGGCCCTGGATGACCAGCCGGTAGATCTGGTGTTCTTGCTGCTGGCCCCGGAAGGCGCCGGCGCCGATCACCTCAAGGCACTGTCGCGCATCGCCAGGGTTTTGCGCGACGCCGACACGGTGGCCAAGATCAGAGGCACGCGCGACGCGGTCGCCATCCACGCACTGCTTTCGGACACGCAGGCCTCGCACGCCGCCTGAAGTTCTTCGGATTTAAGTCTTCCAGGGGCCGCCGAAGGCGGCCCTCTCCATTTCAACCGCCAGCAGTCGCCTTAGTGAATGGCGACAGTGGTCAGGTCGTTTTCCATGGCGCCGGCCAAAGCCCGGTCTTTCGCATCCGAAAGCAGGATCGGCTGGCCGTTGGCGGCAAACAGGGCCCACAGGACCATACCAGGCGCTATTTCGCCGAGGTTGGGGAAGCGCCCGAGCAGCTCGTCGCTCGATACCTTGCGGAGATAAGCGACCGAGCCTTCGCCGAGATGGGCGAATTCGCCGCTGGTCATGGTGATGGTTTCGTCAGTTCTGGTCATTTCAAGCCTCCTTGGCGCGAGGACGCCGCTCAAGGCCATCCCGCATGAGAGCCATCGGTAAAGATCAGTCTTTCACCGATATATTTATTTTCCGTACCAGCCGTTCGGTATCCGGCCGATCGAGATCGATCGACAAAAGGCCGTTCTTCAGTTCCGCTGCGATCACCCGCATGCCGTCTGCCAGCACGAAACAGCGCTGGAACTGGCGCGCGGCGATGCCGCGGTGGAGGAATTCGCGCTCGGTGTCGTCGGTTTGACGGCCGCGCACGACCAACTGGTTTTCCTCCGTGGTGACATCGAGATCGCTTTCGGCGAAACCCGCGACAGCCAGCGTAATGCGCAGCCTTTCGGCCTTGCCGTCAGCACCGCTGAGGCGCTCGATGTTGTAGGGAGGATAACTGTCACCGGATTTCGCCAGTCGTTCCAGGGTCTTTTCCATGGCATCGAAACCAAGGAGAAGCGGGCTGGAGAAGGGCGTCATTCGGCTCATGTTACACTGTCCTCTTTGGAGCGACATAAACTGGAAAAACCCGGATGGCATTTTTCCCGATGGTCTTGATATGGTCCGCGCCGCGGCCAAGTTCAAGCCGCCGAACACCCCCGCCAAAAAGACTCCCCCGCATAAGGAAATGAAATGCCCCAGACCCGCAAGATCATCATCGACACGGATCCCGGCCAGGACGATGCCGTCGCCATATTGCTGGCGCTCGGCAGCGCCGAGCTGGAGATCGTCGGCATCTCTGCTGTTGCCGGCAACGTGCCGCTGAAATTGACCGAAAAGAACGCCAGGAAAATCTGCGAACTGGCCGGCCGGCCCGACATCAAGGTCTATGCAGGCGCCATCCGCCCGTTGGCGCGCGAGCTGGTCACCGCCGAGGAAGTGCATGGCAAGACCGGCCTCAACGGCCCGCAACTGCCCGATCCGAAGATGAAGCTGCAGGGCCAGTATGCGGTCGACTTCATCGTCGAGACGCTGATGAAGGAAGAGGCCGGCACGATCACGCTGTGCGCGCTCGGCCCGCTCACCAATGTCGCGCTGGCGCTGATCCGTGAGCCGAAGATCGCGCCGCGCATCAAGGAAATCGTACTGATGGGCGGCGGTTTCTTCGAAGGCGGCAATGTCACGCCGACCGCAGAATTCAACATCTATGTCGATCCGCAAGCCGCCGACCTGGTGTTCAAATCCGGCATTCCGATCGTCATGATGCCGCTCGACGTCACCCACAAGGCGCTGACCACGGCCAAGCGCACGCAGGCCATCCGCCAGCTCGGCACCCGGGTCGGCACCGCGACGGCCGAGATGCTGGAGTTCTTCGAGCGCTTCGACGAGGAGAAATACGGCACCGATGGCGGCCCGCTGCACGACCCGTGCGTCATCGCCTATCTGTTGAAGCCGGAGCTGTTCAAGGGCCGCAACTGCAACGTCACCGTGGAAACCACCTCCGAGCTCACCATGGGCATGACCGTCATCGACTGGTGGGGCGTGACCAAGCGGCCGAAGAACGCCATGGTGATGCGCGACATCGACCATGACGCCTTTTTTGCGCTGCTGGTGGAGAGGCTGGGGCGGCTTTAAGCCTGCCTTGACGCAGATCGTTCGCCCAGGGCCTAGCGCCTCTGGGCGATATCGGCTGCTTACTCGTCGAGCAGCCGATAGGTTTCGCTGCCATCCTGCCTATGCTGTTGCTCGACCGGAACTTGCGAACCCATGGCTCGTGGTGTTTCCGCATGGCCGTATACGAAAATCAGGTCGTTTTCGCTGAGACGGATACCATACAGGTAACGAAACCCACCGTTGATCCAGCCCTTTGGGTTCGGCGAGGCATCGAGAACACTGACAACCGTGCCTGTCGCCCGTCCCAGGCTGATGATCGGGCTGCTGTGTCCGGCGGCAGGCCTCATGATTGCAAAAATGCACGCGCCAAGCAGCACGGCAGCAAAAGCGATGCCCCAGACGTTTTCTCGCAGAATTGGCAAGGCGAGAGCCAAGCGTGCTTGTGCAAGGCGGGTCATTCTGGAAACCGGTAGAAGACGAAGCCATTATCACGCGTGACGCGCTCCAACTTTGCCGGCGCACCGATCAGATGCGGACGATCGTCATCGACAAGAATGGACGAAACCGGTTTCGAGAGCAACCAGATAAAGGGTGCGGTCGTGGTCCGAATGGGCGCTTTTGACTGTTGCGTCGATTGGCTCGACTGACCGGCGCATCATTCGTCCATTTGTAGAGAGCCGAAGGAACCATCACCGCGAACAGGGCGGCGGTCAGAATCACGCCGGGCGCGTTCCTTTTTATGCCAGCGTAAGTCCATGACATCGACGTGAATCCCCTAACGCGGATTCATGTGGTGGCGCGAAAGCTGACTTTCAATCAGGCTTCACGTACCGGCTCCGTTGGGAACGACCGTTGGCGGTCGTCACTTCGCCTTGGAAAACGCCAGCCACAGGCCGCCGCCGACCAGAAAGCTGCCGCTGATCCTGGACATCAGCTTGATGCGGCTGGCCGAGAGCAGGCGTCCGGCGCGGCTGGCGGCGAGCGCATAGGTGGAATCCGAGACGGCGGCAAAGATCATCGCGGTGAGGCCCATGACGACGATCTGTAGCGTGTAATTGCCCTGCGGGGCGATAAATTGCGGGAAGAAGGCGCCGAAGAACACCAGGGTCTTGGGGTTGCTGAGCGCCACCAGCAGACCCTGCAGGAAGAAGCCGCCACGCGGCTTTCTCGCCGTGCCGTCGCCGTTCAGCGTGCCCTTGGCGCGGAACATCTGCACGCCCATCCAGATCAGATAGGCGGCGCCGATCAGACGCACCCATTCGAACCAGTGGCCCATGCCCGCGATCAGCGTGTTGAGGCCGATGCCGACGATGGCGATCATGATGGCAAGCCCGGCCTGCGTGCCGGCGACATTGGCAAGCCCGGCGCGGTAGCCATGGCGGATGCTGTTGGCGATGATCAGCGTCACAGTCGGACCGGGCACCAGGATGATGACGATGCAGGCAAGGACATAGGCGGCGTAGAGTTCCAGCGACATGGGGATTTCCTCGAGGATGCGCTTAGGCGGCTGGCTGCAATCAATGCATGGCGGCGGGGCTGGTGCAAGCCGGTCGCAGACCGGCCGCCCCTCGCGTCAGGACGCCCCAGCCTGCCAAGGCAAGGTCGCCTCATAGGCCGCTCCGGCCCTGAGCACGGCGAGGTCGCCGCGCGGCCGGCCGATCAGTTGCATGCCCAAGGGGCGGCCTTTGTCGTCGAAGCCGACGGGCACGTTGAGCGCCGGACAGCCGCCGAGCGTGGCGAAGGCCGAAACCTGCATCCAGCGATGGTAGCTGTCCATCGTCCGTCCGGCGACCTCACTTGGCCAATGCGTGCCGACTTCGAAAGGAAAGACCTGCGCCGTCGGCAGCGCGATGAGATCGAAGTGCTCGAACAGCGACAGCAGCGTCCGGTGCCAGGAGGTGCGGATGACCGAGGCCGCGCGGATCTGCGGCGCCGTCAGCCGCATGGCGTTCTCCACCTCCCAGACGGCTTCCGGCTTCAGCAGGGCGCGCTTGTGCGGGTCGTCATAATGGACTTTCAGCGCCGAGCCGCTGCTCGCCTGCCGCAGCGTCACGAAGGCTTGCCACAGTGCCTCGAAATCGAAATCCGGCAGCAAGGGCTCGGTCAGGAAGGATGCCTCCGCGAAGCGGCCGAGTGCGGCCTCGCACAGATCGAGGATGCCAGGCTCCACCGGCAGGTGACCGCCGAGATCACCGAGCCAGCCGACGCGGCCGCCGCTTGCCGGCGTTGCCAGCCCTTCGAGGAATGAACCAGGCTTTTCCCAGGACAAGGGCGCATGCGGATGGTAGCCCGCCTGCACGTCGAGCAGCAGCGCCATGTCGCTGATGCTGCGGCCCATCGGCCCGTCTATGCCCATCTGAGCATGAAAGACTTCCAGGTCCGGCCCTCCGGGGACAAGGCCCTGCGACGGGCGGAAGCCATAGACATTGTTCCACGCCGCCGGATTGCGCAGCGAGCCGCCGAAATCGCTGCCGTCGGCGACCGGAACCATGTCGAGTGCAAGGGCGACCGCAGCGCCGCCGCTCGACCCGCCTGCGGTGAGCGCCGGATCGAAGGCGTTCAGCGTCGGGCCGAACACGTTGTTGTAGGTGTTGGATCCCAGCCCGAATTCGGGAACATTGGTCTTGCCGATGATGATGGCGCCGGCCTTGCGGATGCGCTCGACGAAGAAATCATCCTCCTGCGGCACGAAATCGGCGAAGATCGGCGAGCCGAAACTGGTCCTCAAGCCGCTCGTCATGGCGAGGTCTTTTATCGCCATCGGCAGGCCGAACAGCGAGCCGGCCGGCCCGCCTTGCGCTAGATGCGCGTCCGCCGCGTCGGCCTCGCGCAGGATGTCGGAGCGCTCGCGCAACGAGACGATGGCGTTGACCAGCGGGTTTACCGCGTCGATGCGGTCGAGGAATGCGGCGACCAACTCGCGCACGGACAGGCGGCGCAGCCGGATCGCCTCGGCCAGGTCGACAGCGGACATCCGGCAGATGTCGCCGGCGGGGGGCACGGCGTGCTTCGTTGCGGGGCGCAGGGCTGTCATCCGGCGTTGTTGCGCAGGGCGGTGTCCACATCCGCGGCCAGCGGGATGGCCGGCTGGGCGCCGGGCTTCAGGCAGGCGAGCGAGCCGGCGGCTGCGGCGCGGGTGAGAGCCTGCTCCAGCGGCAGGTTGGACGCCAGCCCGGCGGCGAGATAACCGCAAAAAGTATCGCCGGCCCCGACGGTGTCGACCGGCGTGATCTTCAGCGCCGGCACGGTCAGGAAATCCTCCGGGGTCGCCGCCAGCACGCCGTCGCCGCCGAGCGTGACGACGATGGTGCGGCCGGTTTTGCCGGCGAAGTCGCGCATGCGCGCCGGGCGGTCTCGGCCTTTCAGCGACAGCGCCTCGCCGTAAAGGTCGAATTCGGTTTCGTTGGCGACGGCGTAGTCGGCCTTGCCGAGCAACGCTGCCGCCTCGCTACGGAACGGCGCGGTGTTGAGCACGGTGACCGCGGCGGCGGCGCGTGCGGCGTCAAGCGCTGCATCGACAGTCTGCAACGGGATCTCGTGCTGCAGCAGGACGACGTCGCCCTTCGCAAGGAAAGCCTTGGCGAGATCGCCGGGCAGCACCGAATCATTGGCGCCCGGCACGACGGCGATGACATTCTCGCCATCGGCGCCGACGAGGATCAGCGCCGTGCCGGTGGAGGCGAAGCTCTGGCCGACGCCGGAGAGATCGACCTTGCCGGCCACCAGCAAAGCCAGCGCCTCAGTGGCGAAATTGTCCTTGCCGACGGCGCCGACCATGCGCACCTTGGCGCCGGCGCGCGCCGCAGCCAGCGCCTGGTTGGCGCCCTTGCCGCCGGGCGCGGTGGTGAAGCCGGAGCCGCGGACCGTCTCGCCCGGCGAAGGCAGGCGGTCGACATTGGCGATAAGGTCGAGGTTGATCGAGCCGACAACGATGATCAAGAAAGCCTCCTGCGGAATGCGCGGGAAGCTAACCTGTAAGCCGGCGGCTTGCCAGAGCGTGCGGATGTTTTGCGCCGGGAGCTCGCAAAAAGAAAAACACCGGCGAAGGGATTTCGCCGGTGTTGTTTGATGCGGGCAGCTTCAGGACGCGGTCTGGCCCGCTTCCCAACCGAGGATGGCGCGTTTGCGGGTCAGGCCCCAGTGGTAGCCGGTGAGTGCGCCGGACTTGCCCAGCGCCCGATGGCAAGGGACGACGAAGGACAATGGGTTGGCGCCGACCGCCGCCCCCACCGCCCGGCTGGCGTTTGGCGCGCCGATCCTGGAGGCGATCGAAGAATAAGTGCAGGCCTTGCCCATCGGGATCCTGAGCAGCGCGTCCCAGACGCGCAGCTGGAAGTCGGAGCCGATCATCACCACGCGCAGCGGCTGGTCGGCGCGCCACAATGTCGGATCGAAGATGCGCGCCGCATAGGGCTGGGTGGCGCTCATGTCCTCGACATAGGTGGCGTTCGGCCAGCGGCCCGACATGTCGGCGAAAGCCGCCCGCTCGCCGCCCGGATCGTTGAAGGCGAGCCCCGCAAGGCCACGGTCGGTGACCATGATCAGGGCGATGCCGAAGGGCGAGATGTGGTAGCCGTAGCGGATGGTCAGGCCAGCGCCGCGCGTCTTGTAGTCGCCCGGCGACATCGCCTCGTGGGTGACGAACAAATCGTGCAGCCGGCCGGGGCCGGACATGCCGAGTTCGAACGATGTTTCGAGGAGCGGCATGCCGGAATCGAGCAGTTTGCGGGCATGGTCGAGGGTGACCGCCTGCAGGAAGGCTTTTGGCGACAGGCCGGCCCAGCGGGTGAACAGCTTTTGCAGGCCCGTGGGTGTCTCGCCGACATCAGCGGCCAAGGCTTCCAGCGAGGGCTGGTCGCGATAGTCGAGGCTGATCTTCTCGATGGCGCGGCGCACGACCTCGTAGTCGCTGCCGTTGGGGGTGATGTCGTGCTGCAGGATCGCTGTCGGTTTCATCTGCGTATTCATGGTCATCTGGGCGTTCATGGCAATATCTCCTTGACCGCGAATATCGGTCTTTCCGCCCCTTGCAACCACCCGAAACTTGCCTTGTTGCCGCCTGTTCCCAGATAAATACTGGATTGCGCCCCGGGAGATGCCAATGGCCGGCGAAAGGGTGAATCTGAGCGGAGCAAGGGAGACCTTGCTGATGACGCTTTATGGCAAGGCACTGGAAAGCCGGCTGCCGCATTCGCTGCTCGGGGATCGCTTCGCCGACGAGGCCGTGCGCAAGATCGACTATGATTTCTCGCGCCTCAAGGTCGACACCAATCTCGGCATCGGCCTGGCGATCCGGGCCAAGACGTATGATGTCCGCGTTCAGGACTTCATCGCCAGAAATCCCGGCGCCATCGTGCTGCATCTCGGCTGCGGGCTCGATACGCGCATTTTCCGTGTCGATCCACCCGAAGGCGTGGAGTGGTTCGATGTCGATTTTCCGGATGTCATCGCGCTCCGGCGCAAGCTTTACCCGTCCCGGGACCACTACCACCTCGTCGGCTCTTCGGTAACCGACCCAGACTGGCTGGCAGAAGTGCCGAGCAATCGTCCGGCCGTCGTGGTGATGGAGGGGTTGACGCCTTATCTCCCGGTAGAGGAGGGGCCACGGCTGCTGTGACGCCTTGTCGCGCATCTTGCCGGCGGCGAGCTGATGTTCGACGCCTACAGCCACTTCGGCCTGAAGATGCTGCGCCTCAATCCGACCATCAGGGCGACGGGCGCCGAGGTTCACTGGGCGATCGACGACCCGCAGGTACTGGAGCGTGCCGTTCCGAAGCTGCGCTTTGTCGACGATATCTCGGCCTACAGCGCGGAACGCACAGCGCATATGAGCTGGTCCGCAAAACTGTTCATCGGGCTCTGGAGACACATTCCCGCATTGCGCAAGGTCGGCAGGATTTTACGCTACCGGTTCTGACGCGCCGACTCTAACGCGTCCTGGCTTTTGTCAGAGCACGTGAAAATGCAGTGGCAAAACTCTCGCGGGAGTCAGGGTCCAGGAATGACCCGATCGGCACATTCTGTCCTTGTGCTTCCACCGTCATCCTGGTGATGCCGATCTCGGCATGGCGAGCGACGGAAAAGCGCGCCCAGAACGGGTTGAAGCGATGCGCTTCCGACTTTCCCGAGGGCGCCGTCTTGCGGATGTCGAGGCTGGTGCGCGACACCGACACTTCCTCGCGGGCACGGGCGGCACGATAGTTGGCGCGGAAGGCGATGTAGACGGCGATGACGTCGAGGCCGAAGAAGCCGAACACCGGCCAGGCGCCGCGCGACAGGAAAAACGCCCCGGTCACCACCCAGCCGAACAGCAGCGCGCCCATCAGCACGGCAAAGCCGGTGCGGCCCAGCGAGCGGTGCGGTGTCAGCAGCGCCTGGAAGAATGGCTCGTCGGCCTGAAACGAGGCGTTTGTGTCGCTCATCCCAGGATATTATAGGAGGGAAATGGCCAGCCCCAAGTCCAAAAATCTTTCCCTATCCAAAAGTGAACTGCCGCCCGGGCGGCGCGACGGCTCGAATGCCAAGCCGCGACCGCGGCCGGCGCGGCTCCGTTCGCTCTACAGCGCCGCCGAGGTGCATGAGATCTTCCGGCGGTTTTCGGTGCAGCGGCCCGAGCCGAAGGGCGAGCTCGAGCACGTCAACGCCTTCACGCTGCTGGTGGCCGTGGTGCTGTCGGCGCAGGCGACCGATGCCGGCGTCAACAAGGCGACGCGGGCGTTGTTCAAGGTCGCCGACACACCTGAAAAGATGCTGGCGCTGGGCGGAGCCAGGGTTGGCGAGTACATCCGCACCATCGGACTCTGGCGCAACAAGGCCAAGAATGTCGTGGCGCTCTCGGAGGCGCTGATACGCGATTACGGCGGCGAGGTGCCCAGCGAGCGCGATGAGTTGGTCAAGCTGCCGGGGGTCGGGCGCAAGACCGCCAATGTCGTGCTCAACATGGCGTTCGGCCAGCACACGATGGCGGTCGACACCCATATTTTCCGCATCGGCAACCGCCTCGGCCTGGCGCCAGGCAAGACGCCCGAACAGGTCGAGCAAGGGCTGCTGCGGATCATCCCGGACGAGTATATGCGCCATGCGCATCACTGGCTGATCCTGCATGGCCGCTATGTCTGCAAGGCGCGCAAGCCCGATTGCCCGGCCTGCGTCATCGCCGATCTCTGCAAGGCCGAGGTGAAGACGACAGACGTGCCGGCGCCGCTCGTGGAAATCGCGGCGCCCGGCGTCCCGACAACTAGCTTTCCTCCACGAACACCTCTTCGCGCTTCTTCTTGACCGACGGCAGGAAGACGACGACGAGCACGGCCAGTGCGACGAGCAGCAGGCCGGCGCTGATCGGCCGCGTCACGAAGGTCGAGGGGTCGCCGCGCGACAGGATCATGGCGCGGCGCAGGTTTTCCTCGAGCAGCGGGCCGAGCACGAAGCCGAGCAGCAGGGGTGCGGGTTCGCAGCGCAGCTTGGTCAGGATGTAGCCGAGCAGGCCGAAGAATGCGACCGCGTAGAGATCGAAGGCGTTGGTGTTGACGCTGTAAACGCCGATCGAGCAGAACGCCATGATGATCGGGAAGAGCACATAATAGGGGATCGTCAGCAGCTTCACCCATAGCCCGATCAGCGGCAGGTTCAGCACGATCAGCATCAGATTGCCGATCCACATCGAGGCGATGATGCCCCAGAACAGCGCCGGCTGCTCGATCGCGACATTGGGGCCGGGCACGATGCCCTGGATTATCATGGCGCCGATCATCAGCGCCATGACCGGATTGGCCGGAATGCCCAGCGTCAGCATCGGAATGAAGGAGGTCTGGGCGCCGGCATTGTTGGCCGATTCCGGGCCGGCGACGCCGGCGATGGCGCCCTTGCCGAACTCCTCCGGGTGTTTCGACACGCGCTTTTCGACCGTGTAGGAGGCAAAGGCCGCAAGCACCGCGCCGCCGCCGGGCAGGATGCCGAGCGCCGAACCGATGATCGTGCCGCGCACGATGGGCGCGGCCATCGCCTTGAAGTCGTCGCGGGTCGGCATCAGGCCGGAGACCTTTTTGATCATCACTGAGCGCTCGTGCTCGTTTTCGAGATTGCGCAGGATCTCGGCAACGCCGAAGACGCCGACCGCCACCGCGACGAAGTTCAGCCCGTCGGCATATTCGCGGATGCCGAGCGTGAAGCGCGGCGTGCCGGTGTAGATGTCGGTGCCGACAATGCCGAGCAGCAGGCCGAGCACGACCATCGCCAGCGCCTTGACGATCGAGCCGTGGGCGAGCGCGATGGACGAGACGAGGCCGACGATCATCAGCGAAAAATATTCGGCCGCGCCGAATTGCAGGGCTATTGCCGTCAGCGGCGGGGCAAAGACGGCGACGAGAAAGGTCGACACCGTGCCGGCGAAGAACGAGCCGATCGCGGCGATCGCCAGAGCCGCCCCGGCGCGACCGTTCCTGGCCATCTGGTAGCCGTCGATGGCGGTCACGGCCGAGGAGGATTCGCCGGGCATGTTGATGAGAATGGCGGTGGTCGAACCGCCATACTGGGCGCCGTAGTAGATGCCGGCCAGCATGATGAGGGACGAAACCGGGTCGCCGATCTGAAAGGTGATCGGCAGCAGCATGGCGATGGTTGCGGTGGCGCCGATGCCGGGCAGGACGCCGATCAGCGTGCCGAGCAGAACGCCGATGAGGCAAAAACCCAGATTGGCCGGCGTGGTGGCCGTCGAAAAGCCGAGTTCGAGGTTCCTGAGGAGGTCCATCTCAGCGCCTCACAATGCCAGCCATTGGGGCAACCAGGGGCCGAAGCGCTGGAATGGCAGCCCGAGCGCGTAGCTGAAGACTAGCACCGAAAACAGCGTCAGGCCGGCCGACAGCAGAAGTGCCGTCAGCGGCTTCATGCGGGCGCTGGCAAAAGAGGCGATCAGCGCCGTCAGGAAGATCGACGGGACGAAGCCGAGGCCGCGCACGGTCAGGCCGAAAAAGATCGGCGCCGGCAGGATGAACAGCATGCCGCGCCACGCAATGGGGCCGATCGGCTCGCCCTCGACGCGCACCGCCTGGACGAGGATGATGGCGCCGAGCACGATCAGCACGATCGCCAGCACCAGCGGGAAATAGCCCGGTCCCATGCGAAAGGCGGTGCCGATTTCGAGGCCGAGCGATTGTATCGCGAAAAAGGCGCCGAAAAAGATGAACAGCGCGGCGCACAGGCCGTTTGTCCTGTCGATGGCGAAAGGTTTCATGGCTGTCCTCCCCTGACCCTTGCAACGGGCTTGCCGTTGCAAATGTGAAAACGGACGTCGAAGCGAAAACGGGGCGCCGGCAGCGCCCCGTTCAAGCCTCAGTCGGCGTATTGGCCGGCGGCTTCGATGATCGGCTTCCAGCGCGTGATCTCGCCTTCCAGCTTGGCCTTCAGCGCTGCCGGCGTCGCGTCGGCCTCGGACGACGGCTTGGTGCCGAGTTCGGCGAAGCGGGCGATGACGTTGGGGTCCTTCAGTGCGACCTGGAGCGATTTCGACAGTCGGCCGGTGATCTCGGCCGGCGTGCCCTTCGGCGCATAGAGGCCGTGCCAGATGCCGACCTGCACCGCGGGCAGGCCGGCTTCGATGGTCGTCGGCACGTCCTTCAGCACGTCGAGGCGCTCCGGCGTGGTGACGGCATAGGCCTTGATCGTGCCGCCCTGGATCTGCTTGGTGGTGTTGGTGGTCTGGTCGCACATAATGTCGACCTGGCCGCCGAGAAGGTCGGTCATGGCCGGGCCGGTGCCCTTGTAGGGTACGGTGACCAGCGGCGTGCCGATGGCGCTCATGAACAGCATGCCGCACAGATGCGAGGCAGCGCCGATGCCGGCATTGGCGACAGTGATGGTGTCCTTGTTGGTCTTGGCGTATTCGACCAGCCCTTTCAGGTCGGCCGGCTCCAGGTCCTTGCGGGCGACGATCGCCATCGGCACCTCGGTGACGAGGCCGACATACTCGAAGGCGTTCAGCGTGTCATAGGCGAGTTTTCTGTAGAGGGTCGCGCTGGTCGCCATGCCGATGTGATGGAGGAGCAGCGTGTAGCCATCCGGGTCGGCGTTGGCGACGCGGCCGGCGCCCAGCGTGCCGCCGGCGCCGCCGACATTTTCGACGATGATCTGCTGGCCGAGATCCTTCGACATGGCTTCGGCGACGAGCCGCGTGACCGTGTCGGTCGGACCGCCGGCCGCAAACGGCACGACGACGGTGATGGTGCGCTCGGGATAGGTCTGTGCGCTGGCGGTGAACGAATAAAGCGTGACGGCCGCGGCGGCGGCCAGGGCGGCTACAATTTTCCTCATCGTAATTCTCCTCCCAGGATATCAATCTCCGATCGCTGTGCAGGTCAGGCAGCGAGGGTGCAACAAAGGCAAGCTAACAGATTGTCGCCTGACGCAAACTGCAAAATACAGCCGTGCGCAACCATGGCGATCAGTGCGGAGTATGCCCGGCGGAGATGGGTTTGGTGTTGGCGTGCTTCAATAACCGTAGCCGCGCGCCATCGCCGCCGCGAAGATCGGGATCAGCAGGAAGATGAAGGCTTCGGCGCGCACATAGGTCTTCACCGAGGCGAGTTCCGCCACCGGCACCTGAAAGCCGGGATTTGCACTGGCTTGCCGCTTCCAGGAGATGAAGCGGATGGTCGGGATGATCGACAGCAGGCCAACGATGCCGAATGCCGCCATCTTGGCCCAGAACACCCAGTTGTAGACGTAGAATTCCCAGCCCTTCAGGCCGTAGATGACGCGGCAGATGCCGATGATGATGATCAGCGTGGCGATGATGCCATAATGGCGGTCGATGCCGGCAAGCCGCTTGAGCGTGGCGGCGGAGAGGTCGCCGCGGATCAGGACAAATTCGGCGCCGATGATGCCGGCCAGCGACAACACCAGCAGATGATGGAAAATGGCAAGCACGAGATCGGTGGTGTCCATGGCGTTCTCCTCCCATTGGCGGTATCGAGACCGGCCCTTGCCGGACCGGTTGCGAAAGGTAGCATCGTTCGGCAGAATTCCCAGAGGCGGACCTGGGTTGGACCATCGGCGTCGCCATCCTGACAGCTGGGGTTTTCTGAAATGACCGGACTGAAGCGCGCCCTGAACCCGATGCCGGACGACATCCGCATCGCCCTGACCGAAAAAGGACTGACAGCGGCCTACGAGGCGCGGCCGGACTACCAGAAGAACGATTATCTCGGCTGGGTCGCCCGCGCCAAACGCAGCGACACCAGGCAGAAGCGGCTCGACCAGATGCTGGACGAATTGCGGCGCGGTGGGCTCTACATGAAGATGGTCTGGCACGGCTGAAAGTAAGCCGACGCTGTTCGCTTCGACTGCCTGGTCGCGCCAGGCCGTTCGGAAGCTTCCCTGGCTGAATGATGATCCGGCTTGGCCCTTGTCCGGGCGCGCTGGTTTGCTAAGCGCTGACCGTCAACGGAGGCAGAGTTTCATGGGCAGTCCAAAAACAGCCGGCGTCCCGGTTCTCGAAACGGAACGGACCATCATGCGGGCGCACCGGATCGAAGATTTCGACGACTATGCCGTCATGTGGGCCGACCCCGTCACCACCCGTTTCATCGGCGGCAAGCCGCGGACGCGGGAGGAAAGCTGGATGCGGTTCCTGCGGCATGCCGGCCTGTGGTCGCTGCTCGGCTACGGCTTCTGGGCGGTCGAGGACAAGGCCGGCGGTCGCTTCATCGGCGAGGCCGGATTCCACGATCTGAAGCGGGACATCGAGCCGTCGCTCGAGGGCATTCCGGAAGCCGGCTGGGCGCTGGCGCCGCAAGCGCATGGCAAGGGTCTTGCCAGCGAAGTCGTCAGAAGGGCCCTGGCCTGGGGCGACGACACCTTTGCCGGCGCGAGAACCGTCTGCATCATCGATCCGGAAAACACCGGTTCGTTGAACGTTGCGGCAAAGTGCGGCTACACCAAGGTCCTGGAAACCACCTATCACGACGGGCTGACGATCCTGCTCGAACGGCGGGTGTGAAGCGCTTCATCGACGCAATTTCCACGTTCTGCCAGGGTTGGCTATTCTAATCTAGCTACGCAATTCCTGTGGGAAAACCGCTCACACTTTTCCTGGAATTGCTCTTTGGGAGAGCCGACCATGCGTGCGATCAATGCGATATTTCTGAAGCTTTTCTGGGCGGGGCTGCTGCTGCTGGCGGCCGTGCAACTGGCGGGCGCCGATGCGACGGTGCCGACCGCCGACATCGAGGGCGGTGCCGACAATCATCTGGCCAAGCGCTACGAGGGGTCGTTCATCGTCTCCTACGAAAAATTCGCCTATACCGATTTTACAGTGCCGCTGTCGCCGCTGAAGCCGAGCGCCGATCCGGAGGCCCGTGACACGATGAACAACCGTGTGTTCGCGCCGGACAAGAAGGCTGAGGTGGAAGGCGCGCTGACCCGCATCGCCTATGTGCTGCCGGCCGAGCGCTCCCCGCTCGAAGTGCTGCGCAACTACCAGGATGTGATCGCGGCCGCCGGCGGCGAAGTCCTGTTCGAATGCAAGAAGGAAGAGTGCGGCGGCGCCGCCGACCGGTCGTCGAGCGGTGGCGGCGGCGACATGAGCCTGATGATGTATTTCTTCCATGAAAGCGACGTCAAGGACGCGGCCTTTTCCAATGGCGCCTGTGCGGTAACCACCGGTATCAACGACCAGCGCTTCTTCGCCGCCAAGCTGCCGCAGGACGGCGGCGACGCCTATGTCACGGTTCAGGCCTATTCGCTGACCGACGACCTCTACTGCAAGGAACTCAACGGCCGCACCATCGCCGTCGTTCAGGTGCTGGAGCCCAAGGCGCGCGACAAGAAGATGGTGGTGGTCGAAGCGGCCAAGATGGCGGATTCGCTGTCGGCCACCGGCTCCATCTCGCTCTACGGCATCTTCTTCGACACCGACAAGGCCGACATCAAGCCGGAATCGGAACCGACCTTGAAGGAGATCTCGACGCTTCTGACCAACGAGCCCGGCATGGCGGTGATCGTCGTCGGTCATACCGACAACCAGGGCGCGTTCGACTACAATATCGATCTGTCGTCGCGGCGGGCGCAGTCGGTGAAGGCGGCGCTGGTCTCGAAATACGGCATCGATGGCGGCCGGCTGACCGCCGCCGGCGCCGGCATGATGGCGCCCGTCGCCAGCAATGACGGCGAAACCGGCCGCGCCAAGAACCGCCGTGTGGTGCTGGTCAAGGCGAACTGAGGCCGATCACGGTTTCAGCGCCGGCTAGGCGCGCTGCCTGCTCCAGCATCGAGGCATCCTCGCCGAAGGCGCGGGTGGCGCGAGCGGCGGCCTCCAGCAGGTCCGGTGTCATGCGGCGCAGGAACGCCGTGTCGACGCGTGTCGACGGGCCGGCGAGCGTCAAGGCGCCGAGCAGAACGCGGCCCGGTCCGAACACCGGCACCGAGACGCCCGCCGTCTCAGGGTCGCGGTCGCCGATCGACAGATAGTGGCAGGCGTTGCGGATGGTCTCGTATGGTTCGCCCGGCTGGCCTGAAAACGCTGCCAGCACGCGGCCGCCAGAGCCGATGAGCAACGGCAGCAGGTCGCCTTCCCGGATCGTGTAGCGGATCGGGTGCTTGGATTCGACGCGGTAGAGACAGGTGCGGGCGTCGCCCGAGCGGACATAGAACGCCACGCTTTCCCAGCTGCGTTCGGCAAGATCGCGCATGATCGGCAGCAGGATGTCGACCGCCACGACCGAGCGCTGGTAAAGCGCGCCAAGCCGGAAGGTGGCGGGTCCGATGCGGTAGCGGCCATCGTCGAGCCGCTCCAGCAACTGCCCGCGCAGCAATGAGTTCGCCAGCCTCAAAATGGTGCTTTTGTAGAGCCCGGTGCGCGCCGCGATCTCGGCCAGGCTGAGCGAGCGGTCGGCGGTCGCGAACGCGTCGAGAATGGCGATCGCGCGGTCGAGCGCGGCAACACCATCGGCCGGCAACGGCTGGGATCGCGCTTCGGTCATCTCACGAACAGTTTCATTCCAGTTTACCTGCTCGAACAAAGGCCGACCGAAGCGATTGTGCCGCACATCCATGGTTCTGTCTAGTAGAACAGCGTTCCTGTTGACAGAACGTACCGAAATCGGCATGAATTTTTGCCGAGCGGGTCTGTTTTCAGGCTACGTTTCTGGCAGGCACCGGAGGAGGTGTCGTGATTTGGAGGAATCCCATGCTGAACAGACGCAGATTTTTGATGAGCACCGCGGCCGCAGGCGCTGCCGGATTCGTTGCAACGCATTTGACGCCCGCCCTCGCTCAGGATGCACCGCAGATCCAGATCTTCGTGCCGGCCGCGCCCGGCGGCGGCTGGGACCAGACGGGGCGCACCATCGACCAGGTGCTGCGCAGTGAAAAACTGATCTCCGGCTCGCAGATCACCAATGTCGGCGGCGCCGGCGGTACTGTCGGCCTGCCGCAGTTCATCAGCCAGTGGAAGGGCAAGGGCAATTCGCTGATGGTGGCCGGCATGGTCATGGTCGGCGCCATCATCGCCAACAAATCGGCCAACAACCTCTCCGAAGTGACGCCCATCGCTCGCCTCACCGGCGAGTTCGAGGCGCTGGTGGTGCCGGCGGATTCGCCGTTCAAGACGGCCGGCGATTTCGTCGCCGCGCTCAAAGCGGATCCGACCAAGGTTCCGGTGGCCGGCGGCTCGGCCGGTGGCTCCGACCACATCCTGTTCGGGCTGATCGCCAAGACGGTCGGCGTTCCGGCAACCAACCTCTCCTATGTGCCTTTCGCCGGCGGCGGCGAGGCGCTGTCGGCGCTGCTCGGCAACCAGGTGACGGCCGGCATTTCCGGCTTCGGCGAGTTCTCCGAGCAGGTCAAGGCGGGCGCGCTTCGGCTGTTGGCGATCTCCGCCGACAAGCGCCAGGACGGCATCGACGCACCGACGATGAAGGAAGCCGGCATCGACGTCGAACTGTTCAACTGGCGCGGCGTCTTCGCACCGCCAGGCGTCTCCGACGCCGACAAGGCGGCGATGGTCACGATGATCGAGACCATGGCCAAGAGCGATGCCTGGGCAGCCGAATGCAAGAACCGCAACTGGACCCCCATCCTTCTGACCGGCGACGATTATGCGAAATTCCTCGTCGACGACACCGCCCGCATCACCGCGATCCTCAAGGATCTCGGCCTCGCCTGATGTCTTCAGGGGCGGCCACGGCCGCCCCTTCCGACATTAGCCTGCGGCATGGACATATCATGCGCTGGGAGTGAAACTGCGGATGCGGCCGGCGGGAGGATGCCGGCCATCTCGGGAGGACATCGATGAGCACCAGCGACCAGCAGCCGGCGCCCCCGCGCCTTGCCATGCCCGAATTGTTGATCGGCATCGGGCTTCTCGCCTGTGCCGCGGCCGTGGCGTGGCAGACCCTGGCGATCCCGGTTTCGCCGCTCTATTCCAAGGTCGGGCCGACCGTCTTCCCCTACATCACCATGACAGGCATGATCGTGCTTTCGCTGCTGCTCATCGTCGCCGCGTTGCGCGGCGGCTGGCAGCCGCAGGAGGAAAAGGAAACGCCGACCGACTGGAAGGCCATGGGCATCGTCGTTGCCGGCCTGGTCGCCAATCTGGTGCTGATCCAGCCGCTCGGCTTCACCGCCGCCTCGGTCATCATGTTCGTGGTCGTCTGTTATGGCTTCGGCAGCAAGCACACGCTGCGCGATGCGCTGACCGGCCTGATCCTGGCGCTTGCCGCCTATTTCGGCTTTGCCAGGGCGCTCGGCGTCAACATTGGCGCCGGCTTCATCGAAAACCAGCTGAACACGGTGATCGACGCGATCATCGCCACGGTGAGGGGCTGACGCCATGGAGACGCTCGGCCATCTCGCCCACGGATTTTCCGTCGCTTTCTCGCCGATGAACCTGCTGTGGTGCCTGGTCGGCACCACGCTCGGCACCGCCATCGGCGTGCTGCCCGGTCTCGGGCCGGCGCTGACCATCGCGCTGCTGCTGCCGATCACCTACCAGGTGGCGCCGGAGGCTTCCTTCATCCTGTTCGCCGGCATCTATTACGGCGCCATGTATGGCGGCTCGACGACCTCGATCCTGCTCAACACGCCGGGCGAAAGCGCCACCATCGTCACCGCGCTGGAAGGCAACAGGATGGCCCGCTCGGGTCGCGGCGGCGCGGCACTGGCGACCTCGGCGATCGGCTCCTTCGTCGCCGGCACCATCGGCACGATGGGCGTCGCCTTCCTGGCGCCGGTGGTGGTGAAGTTCGCGCTGGCCTTTGGTCCGGCCGAATATTTCTCGCTGATGGTGCTCGCCTTCATCACGGTGTCGGCGGTGCTCGGCTCGTCCTCCGTGCGCGGCCTCACCAGCCTGTTCATCGGCTTCGTCATCGGCATGATCGGCGTCGACCTGCAGACGGGACAGCCGCGCTTCACCTTCGGCATGAACGAACTGCTCGATGGCGTCGATGTCATCATTGCCGCGGTCGGCCTGTTTGCCGTCGGCGAGACGCTCTACATGGCCTCGCGCCGCTATGCCGGCAAGGACGAGATCGTGCCGCTCAAGGGCTCGCTCTACATGACCGCGGCCGAATGGGGGCGCTCGTGGAAGCCATGGCTGCGCGGCGCTTTCATCGGCTTCCCGATCGGCGCCATGCCTGCCGGCGGCGCCGAGATCCCGACCTTCCTGTCCTACGCCATCGAAAAGAAGCTGTCGAAGCACAAGGAGGAGTTCGGCACGGTCGGCGCCATCGAGGGCGTTGCCGGACCGGAAGCCGCCAACAATGCGTCTGCCGCCGGCGTGCTGGTGCCGATGCTCACCCTTGGCCTGCCGACCTCGGCGACAGCCGCAATCATGCTGTCGGCCTTCCAGAGCTACGGCATCAATCCGGGACCGCTGCTGTTGACGACGCAGGCCGATCTGGTCTGGGGCCTGATCGCCAGCCTGTTCATCGCCAACGTCATCCTGGTCGTCCTCAACCTGCCGCTGATCGGGCTGTGGGTACGGCTGTTGAAAATCCCCGCGCCGCAGCTCTATGCCGGCATCCTGGTGTTCGCCACCGTCGGCACCTACGGCATCTCGCAATCGCCGATCGACCTCGTCATCCTCTATCTCCTGGGGGCCGCCGGCTTCCTGATGCGGCGCTTCGATTTCCCGACCGCGCCGGTCATCATCGGCATGATCCTGGGGCCGCTCGCCGAAACGCAGTTCCGCCGGGCGATGACGATCTCGAACGGCGACTGGTCGGTGTTCTACACCCACAAGCTGTCGCTGGTGCTGCTGATCCTCGCCTTCATCGGGCTCGCCGGTCCGCATATCTGGGCCTTCATCGAGCATCGGCGCCGGCGCGGGCTGGAGCATGTGCCGGGCGATGCCTGAGCAACCTGGAGCATCATGACCGATCTGCTTGCCGGCATCCGCATCCTCGACCTGACCAATGTGCTGGCGGGCCCTTATTGTGCCTACCAGCTGGCGCTGCTCGGCGCCGATGTCATCAAGGTCGAGACGCCGCAAGGCGGCGATCTGGCGCGCCAGCTCGGCGCCTCGCCGGCGCTCAACAATGCGGGCATGGGCGCGTCGTTCCTGGCGCAGAATGCCGGCAAGCGATCGGTGGTGCTGGATCTCAAGAGCGAAGCCGACCGCGAACGCTTCCTCGATCTCGTCGCCTCCGCCGATGCGCTGGTCGAGAACTTTCGACCGGGCGTGATGGGGCGGCTGGGGCTTGGCTATGAGGCGCTGAAAGCGGTTCGTCCGGGTCTCGTCTATTGCGCCATATCGGGGTTCGGCCAGACCGGGCCGATGCGCGACAATCCGGCCTACGACCAGATCATCCAGGGGCTGTCCGGCATCATGAGCATCACCGGCACGCCGGAGACCGCACCCTTGCGGGTCGGCTATCCCGTCGCCGACACGCTGGGCGGGCTGGTCGGGGCCTTCGCCATCGCCGCGGCGCTGGTCAAGCAGAAGACCTCGGGCGAGGGCGCGTTTCTCGATGTCTCGATGCTCGAATGCACGCTGTCGGCGCTGGGCTGGCCGGTGTCCAACTATCTGACCGCCGGCGTCGAGCCGCAGCCGATGGGCAATGAGAACATGACGGCTGCGCCCTCCGGCGCGTTTCGCACCGGCGACGGCCTGCTCAACATCGCCGCCAACAAGCAGGAGCAGTTCGTCACGCTTTGCCGGCTGATCGGCCAGCCGGAACTGGCCGACGATCCGCGCTTTGCCGAGCGCGAGACGCGCAAGCAGAACCGCGCTGTGCTGAAGGTGCTGATCGAGACGGCCTTGGCGAGCGCCTCGGCCGCAGCCTGGGAGGAAAAATTCAACCGCGCCGGCGTGCCGGCGGGCCGGGTGCTGACGATCCCCCAAGTGCTTGGCGAGCGCCAGGTGGTCGAGCGCGACATGACCACGCGTTTCCAGGGTCTGCCCGGCATGGCGCAGCCGCTGACCGTGGTGCGCGGCGGCTTCATGGTCGATGGCGCGGCACCCTTGCCGGTCCTGCCGCCGCCTGTGCTGGGCGAGCATATGGACGAGGTTTTTTCCACCCTGCCGCCGCGCGCCAGGAGAAGCGCGTGAGCGAGAGAAAAACCGGCCGCGAACGCGGCGAGGAATGGTGGCAGACCGGCATCATCGAGATGAGCCCCGGCATTATCCGGCTGCGCGGCTATGAAATCCAGGAGCTGATCGGCCGCGTCAGCTTTCCGGCCACGATCTGGCTGATGCTGCGCGGCGAATTGCCGAGCGAGGAGCAGGCGGCGCTGCTCGGCATTGCGCTGGGGGCGGCCGTCGACCACGGG
Source organism: Mesorhizobium sp. M0771 (assembly GCF_040320155.1). NCBI lineage: Bacteria > Pseudomonadati > Pseudomonadota > Alphaproteobacteria > Hyphomicrobiales > Phyllobacteriaceae > Mesorhizobium > Mesorhizobium sp. M0771. The sequence goes on from NZ_JAMYPC010000007.1 coordinate 209,958, forward strand.
CCGCAGGCGCCGTCGATCGCCATTGCCCGCATGGCCATCACCTGCGGCGTCGGCATCAACAGCGCCATGGCGTCCGCCGTCAACGTGCTGGGTGACGTGCATGGCGGCGCCGGCGAACAGGCGCTGTCCTTCTATGGCGACATTGCCGTGGCACTTGACCAGGGTGTTGCGCTGGACCAAGCCGTAGCCGCACGGCTCGACCGTTTCTTCGCCGAGGAGAAAGGCTATGTGCCGGGATTTGGCCATCGCTTCCACCCGGTCGATCCGCGCGCGCCGCGCCTGATCGCAGTGACGCGCGAGTTTGCCGCGCGCGGCGTCGTCAGCGGACGCTTTGCCGACATCGCCGAGGCCGTCGAATCAGAGGCGGCACGGCGCAAGGGGAAGAAAATACCGCTCAACATCGACGGCGCCACCGCCGTCATCTATGGCGAGCTCGGCTTTCCGCCGCCGTTGACGCGCGGCCTGTTCGTGCTCTCGCGCTCGGTCGGCATCCTGGCGCATGCATGGGAACAGTCGCAGCAAAGCGAGCGCAACAAAGGGCCGCTGCCGCGCGAATGGCTGTGGGCCTATACGGGCACGCCGCTGCGGCCATTTCCCGCTGAGGGGGATGAGGGTCCCGCTGAAGGGGACGAGGGCAAGTGAGGTTGGTCAGGCCGGGTCCGGCACTGCCGGCTGAGGCGGCGCCAGGTTGGCCATCAGCGTCGAGAGATCCGGCTCATCGATGAGCAACGCCGCGTCCTGCGGCTTGAGCCATGCCCGCTGGCGGCTCTTGGCCTCCTGCCAGTTGGCCAGTTCCTCGGACACCTCCAACAGATAGACGACGACGTCGACGCGCACAAAATTGTGCTCCAGCCGTTTCCAGTAGGAATAGCTGCCGGCAGGCGCCTTGCGGGTCTTGCCGAGCACGCCGGCTTCTTCGCGCGCCTCGATGGTGGCGGCCTTGCGCCCGCTCTTTCCTTTCATCGGCCAGCCCTTGGGCACGATAAAGCGCTTCGTCGCTCGCGACGTCACCAGCATCACTTCGAAATTGCCTGAAACGTCCAGACGAAAGGGAATGGCGGCGACCTGGCGAATGCGTTCGCCTCGCCTTGCCTTGCGTACCGCCTTTTTCTTCGTCGTCGCCATGTGCTGAAAATCCGGTCGGCGGGCGCACCGCCGCACGCCGCCTGCAAACCCCTGATATGCCCGCGAGGCAATGAGCATCTTTAGTAAATAAGTCGACTAAGTAAATCGCAGGCGACCGATATCAACGGCAAACACGCACAATCTGGTTGTTGACGATCTGAATCGGACAAGCTTGCCGGACGACGGGCACTTCGGGGCGCGGCTGCGGCACGATCCGACGGTCCTGCTCGCGATATTGCTGCTGCTGTTGCTGGAACTGCTGCCGCTGCAGGCTGTTGCGCAATTGCTGCAGCTGGTTCTGCTGGATCAGCCGGTTGGCGCTGGGATTGACGGACTGAGCCGCAGCAGATTGCATGATTCCGGCGAGCGTTGCCACCGCCAGCATTGCCGACATGAGAACTGTCGATAGGCGAAGCGTCGACATCAGTTCGTTCCCGTACAGATATAACCTCCTCTCTATATAGGGCGTTCGTCTCGATCTGCCATGGGCGGGTCTGCCATGGGCCGATCTGCCACGGGTTGGCGAAATCCCTGAGGAAGCGGCCTGGCCGCACTTGACAGAAAAGATCGATTGACCGCTCTATCGGGCGCGGATTTCGGGCTCAATCGCTGCTGACTCGAGGCACAATCGGGAGCATATTGATGAAAAGCAGGCAAGTATATTTCGCGGCGCTACTGGGCAGCATCTGTATTCTTGGCCCGGTGGCAGTCGCGGCGCAAACCAAGACCGACAAGGCGGCGCCTGCCGCCGCAGCGCCCGCCCCTGCTGCCGGCCCGACATTGCCTGGCGGCGCCTCGGCGCTGTCCGAGACACATGGCGACTGGACGGTCAATTGCCAGGTAACCGGCACGGCCAAGGTTTGCAGCCTGTCGCATCAGCAGTTCAACAAGCAGTCCAACCAGCGCCTGCTGGCGATCGAGCTGTCGAGCAAGAGCAGCGAGGATGCCGCCGGAACGCTGGCGCTGCCGTTCGGCCTGGCGCTCGCCAAAGGCGTCAGCCTGACCATCGACGACCAGAAGCTGGAAGGCAGCCTGCCGTTCAACACCTGCCAGGCCGTCGGCTGCCTGGTGCCGGTGGCGTTCGATGCCAGCGTCACGCCGCTGCTCAAGGCAGCCACCACGCTGAAGATCGACGCCTTCGCGGCCGACACCGGTCAAGCGGTGAGTTTCACCATCCCGCTCAACGGCTTCGGCGGCGCACTGGCACGGACCGCGGAACTCTCGGCGGACTGAGCAGCGAACGCGCGGCTACTCAACCTCGCGCAGCCGGTACCCCACGCCGGTCTCGGTGGTGATGTAGCGCGGCTGGTCGGGTGATTTTTCGATCTTCTGCCGGAGCTGGCGGACATAGACCCTGAGATACTGCACGTCGGTCGAATCGCCCCACACCTGCTTCAGAAGGAAATGGTGGGTCAGCACCTTGCCGGCATGCTGCACCATAATACGCAATATGTCGTATTCCTTGGGGGAGAGCTTTATCTCCTTGCCTTCGACCTTGACGATGCGCTTGACCAGGTCGACCGAGAGATCGCCGGTCTGAAACACCGGCTTTTCGCCCTGCTGCTGGAATCGGTGGCGCAGCGCGACGCGGATTCTGGCGACCAGTTCGTTCATGCCGAACGGCTTGGTGATGTAGTCGTCAGCGCCGAGTTCGAGCGCCGCGACGATGCCGGCTTCGTCGGTGCGGCTGGACAGGATGACCACGGGCACGTCGAGGCCGTCGCCGCGCCATTTCCGCAGGAGATCGAGGCCACCCATGCCGGGCAGGCCGAGGTCGAGCAGGATCAGATCCGGCTTTTGTGCATCGACGAGTTCGATCGCAGCCTTGGCGTTGGGCGCTTCGCTGACCGCATAGCCCTGGCTGCCGAGGCCGACGCGCAGCAGTTTGCGGATCGGCGGCTCGTCGTCGACGACCAGTATGCTGACGTTGGAATTTGTCATGCCGGATCACCAGAGTTTTGCCCGTCCACACCTGATACGTCCGTATCGGACGATTGTACCAACCTCGGCATGCGGATTGTGAAGACTGCGCCCGGGCGATCGCTGCGGTTCGCCGCCATGATCGTGCCGCCCATCGCCTCGATGAAGCCCCGGCAGATCGACAGGCCGAGCCCGGTGCCGGCCTGGATCTGATCGCGCTTGCGCACCCGGTAAAAGCTGTCGAAGACGCGCTCCAGGTCGGCGGGCGGAATGCCCGGTCCCTCATCCATGATCTGCAGCGCGACGGAGCCATTGTCGGCCCAGCCCTGCAGCCGGATTGTCGATCCCTGTGGCGCGTATTTCGCGGCATTGTCGAGCAGATTGAACAGCATTTGTTCGAACAGCACGGGATCAAGCTTCAGCATCGGCAGGTCGGCCGGAATATCAACCTCGGTCTTGTGCCCGGCAGTGATCTTGCGTGCCCGCTGCAAGGCCGAGCCCACGACATCGCCGACATAGTGCAGGGCGAAATTCGGTTCCATGGCGCCCGATTCAATCTTGGTCATGTCGAGCAGATTGGCGATGAAGCGGTTCAGCCGTTCGGACTCGTCGAGCACGGTGGTCAGCAGCTCGGCCCGATCGTTCTCGGGCAGTGCCGGCGCAAATTCCCTGAGCGTGCCGGCCGCGCCCATGATGGCCGCCAGCGGCGTCTTCAGATCATGCGAGATCGACGTCAGCAGTGCCGAGCGCAAGCGGTCGGCCTCGGCCGCCAGCCTGGCGCGGTCGACATCGGCGACCAGCTGGATGCGCTCGATGGCAACCGCCGCCTGGTCGGCCAGCGCGTCGAGCAGGCGCTGTTGCTCGGGCGTCAGCAGCGGGCCTTGCTTGTCATTGTCGAGGCCGACGACGCCGACGGCCGTGCGTGCGGTGCGCAAGGGGAGGTAGAGGCGTTTTGCCCCGGGCAGGGTATCGGCGCCACGGCCGGCAGCCCGGTTGTGTTCCCAAGCCCAGCGTGCAGCCGCGATGTCGGCCTCGGCCAGCGTGTCATCGGGGGGATAACCGGCCTTGACGGTGATCGTGCCTTCTTCCGGCAAAAGCAGCACCACGCGCAGCTTCAGCATCGAGGCGATCTGGAAGGCTGTGGCCCACAAAACGTCGTCGAGCGTGCCGGCGCCGGCGAGCTTCTTTGAAAAGAGGTAGATGTCCTCGGTGGCCCGGGCTCGTGAACGGGCGGCGGCTGCCTGACGCTGCACACGCGCCGTCAGATTGCTGGCGATGACGGCAACGACGAGGAAGACGGCGAAGGCAACGATGCTCTCCGGATCGCGGATCGTCATCGTGTAGCGCGGCTCGAGAAAGAAGAAGTTGAAGGCAATGGCGCTGAGGAAACAGGCGTACAGCGCCGGCCACAGGCCAAAGGTCACTGCCGATGTCAGCACCGCCAGCAGCAGCACGCTGGCAAGGTTGCGAACGTCGAGGAACTGATCGAGGACGGCGCTGACGGCAAGCGCGCCGGCGACATAGACGGTCGAGAAAAGATAAGGCCAGATTTGAAATGGCGTCTGCTCGGCCGCCGCCTTGACCCTCGACGTGGCCTCGTTGTCGCGCTCCGTTCCTGAAATGACATGGACGCTGATATCGCCGGCATTGCGGATCAGATCGTAGGTGAGCGAACCCTCGATCAGTTCGCGCCAGCGCGAGCGGGTCGGCCTGCCGACGACGATATGGGTGAAGTTGTTGGCCGTGGCGTGGCGGACGATGTCCTGGGCGACGTTCTGGCCCGGAATGGTCGTCACCTCGGCGCCGAGCTGCTCGGCCAGGCGCAAGAGCGTGGCCAGCTGGTCCTTGTCTTCCTCCGACATGGCGGCCGAACGCGGCGTGTCGACATGCAGCGCCGTCCACGGTGCGCGCAGCCGGTCGGCCAGCCGGCGCGCATAGCGGACACGAGACGCTCCGCCCGGACGCGCATCGACGCAGACGAGCACCCTTTCGCCCGCCGCCCAAGGGCCGGGAATCGCGTGCGACTGCATGTGGTTGAGCAACTGCTCGTCGACGCGCTGGGCGGTGCGGCGCAGCGCCAATTCCCGAAGCGCGGTCAGATTGCCCGGCGAGAAATAGTTTTCGACTGCGCGCTGGGCAGTGTTGGGGAAATAGACCTTTCCCTCTTTCAGCCGCTTGATCAGGTCGTCGGGCGTGAGGTCGATGATCTCGATGTCGTCGGCCTGGTCGATGATGGAGTCCGGGACCGTTTCGCGCACCCTGACGCGGGTGATCTGTGCCACGACGTCATTCAGGCTCTCGACATGCTGGATATTGAGCGTGGTGTAGACGTCGATGCCGCGCGCAAGGATTTCCTGGACGTCGAGATAGCGCTTGGGGTGGCGGCTGCCGGGTGCGTTGGTGTGGGCGAGTTCGTCGACGAGCACCAGCGCCGGCCGGCGGGCGAGGATGGCGTCGATGTCCATCTCATTCAGCACGCGGTCCTTGTAGTCGACCTTCTGGCGCGGGATGACCTCGTAGCCTTCGACCAGCGCCAGGGTTTCCTTGCGACCGTGGGTTTCGACGATGCCGATGACCACGTCGATGCCGTCGGCAAGCATGGCGCGGCCGGCCATCAGCATTTCGTAGGTCTTGCCGACACCGGGTGCAGCACCCAGAAATATCCGCAGGCGGCCGCGCTCTTCCCGTTCCGCATGCTCGAGCAGCGCGTCCGGAGAGGGTCTGGTATAGTTGCTTCTGGCGTCCGGCATCAGGCTCGATCATGAACGGCGCCGAGGATCGTGTCGATCCCTGGCCCCTGGCTTCAGAGATTGTCTCTCACTGCTTGGTATCGTCCAGTGCCAGGTTGAGCGCCAGCACATTGACGACCGGCTCGCCGAGGAAGCCGAGTTCGCGGCCTTCGACATGGCTGTCGACAAGCGCCTTGACCTTGGCTTCGTCGAAGCCCCTGGCCTTGGCCACCCGAGCGACCTGGAAATAGGCGGCGTCCGGGCTGATAGCGGGGTCGAGGCCGCTGCCGGACGTCGTCACCAGATCCATCGGCACCGGCTGGTTCGGGTTCTCCGCCTTCAGCTTTGCAACATCGCCCTTGATGCGGTCGATCAGCTTGGGGTTGGTTGGACCGAGATTGGAGCCGCTGGACGCTGCGGCGTTGTATCCGTCGCCGGCAGCCGAGGGGCGGCCATGGAAATACTTGTCGTCGGCAAAGCCCTGGCCGATCAGTTCGGAGCCGATGACCGTGCCGTTTTTCTCGATCAAGCTGCCATTGGCCTGGTGCGGAAACAGCGCCTGGGCGATGCCGGTCATGCCCAGGGGATAGATCAGGCCGGTCAAAACGGTGAAAAAGACAATCATGATAACAGCGGGTCTTATCTGAGTGAGCATGGACGTATTTCCTTAAGCGAGGCCGAGGCCGGTGACGATCATGTCGATCGCCTTGATGCCGACGAAGGGAACGATGATGCCGCCGAGGCCGTAGACCAGCAGGTTGCGGCTGAGCAGCGCGCCGGCGCCGATGGCGCGGTATTTGACGCCTTTAAGCGACAGCGGGATCAGAGCGATGATGATCAGCGCGTTGAAGATGATGGCCGACAGGATGGCGCTCTGCGGCGTCGCCAGATGCATGATGTTGAGCGCTTGCAGGGGGCCGATTGTATGTCCCGGCGCAACGTAGAAGACGGCAAACATGGCCGGGATGATGGCGAAGTATTTGGCGACGTCGTTGGCGATCGAGAAGGTCGTCAGCGAGCCGCGCGTCATCAGCAGCGCCTTGCCGATCTCGACGATCTCGATCAGCTTGGTCGGGTCACTATCGAGGTCGATCATGTTGCCGGCCTCGCGGGCGGCAACCGTGCCGGTGTTCATGGCGACGCCGACATCGGCCTGCGCCAAGGCCGGCGCGTCGTTGGTGCCGTCACCGCACATGGCGACCAGCTTGCCCTTGGCCTGTTCGTCGCGGATCAGCTTCAGCTTGTCCTCGGGCGTGGCCTGGGCGAGGAAATCGTCGACGCCGGCTTCGGCTGCGATCGCCGCCGCAGTCATCGGATTGTCGCCGGTGATCATCACGGTGCGGATGCCCATTTTGCGCAGTTCGGCAAAGCGCTCGCGGATACCACCCTTGACGATGTCCTTGAGGTGGACGACGCCGAGCAGGCGGCCGTCACGCTCGACGGCCAGCGGCGTGCCGCCCGACTTGGCGATCTCGTCGGCGATCGCCTGGAGATCCTTGACGGTGTCGCTGCCGGGGCGCGTGCCGTGAGTGGCCGATGACGACTGGCTGACATAGGCGAGAACCGAATCGACGGCGCCCTTGCGCACCGACGAGCCATCGATGTCGACGCCGCTCATCCGGGTCTGCGCGGTGAAGGGCACGAAGCTGGCATGCAAGGTTGCCATGTCACGGGCGCGGATGGCGTATTTCTCCTTGGCCAGCACGACGATCGAGCGTCCCTCAGGCGTCTCGTCGGCGAGCGAGGCGAGCTGCGCGGCATCGGCCAGTTCCTGTTCGGTGGCGCCCTTGACCGGGCGGAATTCGGTGGCCTGGCGGTTGCCGAGCGTGATGGTGCCGGTCTTGTCGAGCAAAAGCGTATCGACGTCGCCCGCCGCTTCGACGGCACGGCCGGACATGGCCAGCACGTTGAAGCGCACCAGGCGGTCCATGCCGGCAATGCCGATGGCCGACAGCAGGGCGCCGATGGTGGTCGGGATCAAGGTGACGAACAGCGCGACCAGCACCGTCACCGGGATATAGCCGCCGGAATAGGAGGCAAAGCTCGGGATCGTGGCGGTGGCCAGCACGAAGATCAGCGTCATGCCGACGAGCAGGATGTTGAGCGCGATCTCGTTGGGCGTCTTCTGGCGCGAGGCACCCTCGACCAGCGAGATCATGCGGTCGAGGAAGGTGTGGCCGGAGGCGGCTGATATGCGCACGCGAATCCAGTCGGACAGAACCTGCGTGCCGCCGGTGACCGCCGAACGGTCGCCGCCGGATTCGCGAATGACGGGTGCGGACTCGCCGGTGATTGCCGCCTCGTTGACCGAGGCCACGCCTTCGATCACTTCACCGTCGGACGGGATGATGTCGCCGGCTTCGACCAGCACGATGTCGCCAACCTTCAGGCTGGTGCCGGGCACCAGCTTGAACCTGGAGCGGTCTTCGCCGGCAAGCAGCTTGGCCTGGGTTTCGGTGCGCGCCTTGCGCAGCGAATCGGCCTGCGCCTTGCCGCGGCCTTCGGCGACGGCCTCGGCGAAGTTGGCGAACAGCACGGTGAACCACAGCCAGATGATGATCTGCAGCGTAAAGCCGAAATCGCCGCCGCCGGTGGCGAGATCCTTGACGAACAGGACCGTGGTAAGAAGCGAGACGATGGCGACGACGAACATCACCGGGTTCCTGACCAGCGTGCGGGGGTCGAGTTTCCTGAAGGCGCCGCCGATGGCCGGCCACAGGATGCGGGCATCCATGATGCTCGCGGATTTGGACTGGCTCATTTGGTGGCTCCAGTATCTGAACTGTTGGCCGGCACCGACCGATCGGATGCCGAAAAGAGGGGCGGCGGACCATAGGCCAGCAGCCAGATCACGATCATGACTGCCGCGAGGCCGAGGAAGGTAGATACGCTGGGGAAGGGAGGGGGCGTTTCCTCCCCCTCATTGCCGGCTCGTGGGCCGGCTCGCGGCCGGGCCTTCATGCGTTTTGGGTAGAACCAGGACATGACAAGCCTCAGAATGTCTGGCCGTTGATGGCAGCCAGGTGCTCGACGATCGGTCCGATCGCCAGTGCCGGGAAGAAGGTCAGGCCGACGACGATCAGGATGACGCCGACGAGCAGGCCGACGAACAGCGGGCCGTCGGTCGGGAAGGTGCCGGCGGAAGCCGGAACCGTCTTCTTCGTCGCTAGCGAGCCGGCAATGGCAAGCGCTGGAATGATGACGAAGAAGCGACCCACCCACATGGAGATGCCGAGCGTGATGTTGTACCAGGGCGTGTTGCCGGAAAGGCCGCCAAAGGCCGAGCCGTTGTTGGCCGCCGCCGAAGTGTAGGCATAAAGAACCTCGGAGAAGCCATGCGGACCGCCATTGGCCATCGAGGCGACGGCGCTTGGCAGCACGACCGCTATTGCCGTGAAGACCAGCATGACCAACGGCAGAGCGAGGATGGCGAGCATTGCCATCTTGACCTCCTTGGCCTCGATCTTCTTGCCGAGATATTCGGGCGTGCGGCCAACCATCAGGCCGGCGACGAACACGGTGATGACGATGAACATGACGATGCCGTAGAAGCCGGCGCCGACGCCGCCGACGATGACTTCGCCGAGCTGCATGTTGAGCATCGGGACCAGGCCGCCAAGTGCTGTGAACGAGTCATGCATGGCGTTCACCGCACCGCAGCTCGCAGCCGTGGTGATGACGGCGAATAGTGCCGAAGCGGCAATGCCGAAGCGGCTCTCCTTGCCTTCCATGTTGGCGCCGTCGACGCCCAACGCATGGACCAGCGGATTGCCCGCGGCTTCCGCCCAGTAGCAGATAACGACGCCAGCGATGAACAGCACACCCATCGTGGCCAGGATCGCCCAGCCCTGGCGCTGGTTGCCGACCATGCGGCCGAAGACGTTGGTGAGTGCAGCACCCAGCGCGAAGATCGTCACCATCTGGATCATGTTGGAGATGGCGTCGGGGTTTTCGAAAGGATGCGCGGCATTGGCGTTGAAGAAGCCGCCGCCATTGGTGCCGAGCATCTTGATGGCGACCTGCGAGGCGACCGGCCCAAGGGCGAGCGTCTGCTTGGCGCCCTCCAGCGTGGTGGCGTCGACATAAGGCCCGAGCGTCTGCGGCATGCCGAGCCAGACATAGACAAGGGTGAGCACGATGCTGAGCGGCAGCAGGATGTAGAGCGTGCAGCGGGTCATATCGACCCAGAAATTGCCGATCGATTTGGCCGAGGCGCGGGCGAAGCCGCGGATCAGCGCCACCGCAATGGCAATGCCGACGGCGGCGGACATGAAGTTCTGAACAGTCAGGCCGGCCATCTGCACGAGGTAGGACAACGTGCTTTCGCCGCCGTAATTCTGCCAGTTGGTGTTGGTGACGAAGCTGACGGCAGTGTTGAAGGCGAGATTGGGTTCGACCGATGCCATCCCGGCCGGATTGTAAGGCAGGACGCCCTGCAGGCGTTGCAGAAAGTACAGCACCAGGAAGCTGGCAAGGCTGAAGAAGATGATTCCTGCCGCGTAGGTCGTCCAGTGCTGCTCCTCGCGCTCGCTGGTTCCCGAAATGCGGTAGAGGCCGCGCTCAACGGGCCCGAGTATGGGCGAGAGAAAGGTGCGATCGCCATTGAAGACGCGGTACATGTAGCCGCCGAGCGGCTTCACCAGCAAAACGACGATCCCGCAATAAACCAGGATCTGTATCCATCCGTTGAGTGTCATGGGTTTCCGTGCCTTGCTTCAGAAGCGTTCTGGGCGAACGAGGGCGTATGTCAGGTAGACGAGCAGGAACAAGGTCACGCCGCCACCGAGGATGTAATCGACAAGCATGGTGCGATCCTTCCGCTTAAAGAGCGTCGCAAGCTTTGATGTAGGCGAGGGAAAGACCGAAGAACAAAACCTCGATCCCGATGACGACGATGTCCATTTGTGTTGGTCCTTGCTTCTGCTTGTATTTGGCGCCAGCGACTGGCGAGCCAGAAATTCCATGAGAACGGCCCGCCGTAACTCTGGGGTCACGGCGTCCGCAGCGTTTTGCTCGAGATGGAATATGGACCCGATCGCCATAAAGGTTCGAGACGGGGCCGGGAGGAAAGATATAAAATTCCTATAAAGATTTCCGGGAGATGGCTCCGTTCCGGGCCGCTAGAAACCGACGCCATGATATCGCGACCCCTCTTGCGGCGGCTCCGTCTTTCGAAACAATGGGAACGCAAAACGAGGGAAAAACAGATGCTCGACATGGCACCATCGAAACAGGCGGCGACATGGCTTTGCGCGCTTGCACGGGCGCTGGAAGCTGATGACGCCGAGGCGGCCGCCAACCTGTTCGTCGAGGATTGCTACTGGCGCGATCTGCTGGCTTTCACCTGGAACATCACCACGATGGAAGGCCGCGATGAGATCCGCGACATGCTGCAAGCGACGCTGGCGGAAACGAAGCCCTCACACTGGACGCTGTCCGGCGAGGCGACCTCGGATGAGGGCACCGTCGAGGCCTGGTTCACGTTCGAAACGGCGGTCGCGCGGGGCGAAGGGATTGTGCGCCTTACGGACGGCCGCTGCCGGACCTTGTTCACGGCGGTGCGTGAGCTCAAGGGGTTCGAGGAACAAAAGGGACCGGCGCGGCCGCTTGGTATCCGTCACAAGGCCGATCCGAAGCGCGAAACCTGGGCGGAGGCGCGGGCGCGCGAGACGCGCGACCTCGGCGCCACCGAGCAGCCCTATTGCCTGGTGATCGGCGGCGGGCAGGGCGGCATCATGCTCGGCGCGCGGCTGAGGCAGCTCGGTGTGCCCACCATCATCATCGAGAAAAATGCGCGCCCCGGCGATTCCTGGCGCAACCGTTATCGCTCGCTCGTGCTCCACGATCCGGTCTGGTACGACCATCTGCCCTACATTCCGTTCCCGGAGAACTGGCCGGTGTTCACGCCCAAGGACAAGATGGGCGACTGGCTGGAGATGTACACCAGGGTGATGGAGCTCAACTACTGGGTCGCCACCAAATGCCTCAGCGCCAGCTATGACGAGGCCGAGAAGGTGTGGACTGTGGTGGTCGACCGCGTCGGCCGGCAGATCACGCTGAAGCCGAAGCACATTGTCTTTGCCACCGGCGCCTATGGCCCGCCACGCCAGATCGCGCTGCCCGGCGCCGAGACCTTCAAGGGCGAACTCCTGCATTCCAGCCAGTATGCAAGCGGCGAGAAATTCCGCGGCAGACGTGTCGCTGTCATCGGCGCGGCAAGCTCGGGGCACGATGTCAGCGTCGACCTCTGGGAGAGCGGCGCAGACGTCACCATGATCCAGCGGTCGCCGACGACAGTGGTGAAATCCGACACTCTGATGGAAGTCGGCTTCGAGATCTTCTCGGAAAAGGCTTTGGCGCGCGGCATCAGCACCGACAAGGCCGACCTGATCGTCGCGTCCACGCCGTTCGCGCTTGTACCCAAGGGCCAGCGGGATCTTTACGAGGTGATCAAGGCACGCGACGCAGACTTCTACGACCAGCTACGCGCCGCCGGCTTCGCCATCGATTTCGGCGAGGACGAGACCGGGCTGTTGATGAAGGCCTACCGCACCGGCTCCGGCTACTACATCGATGTCGGCGCCTGCGAACTGATCATCAATGGCGAGATCAAAGTGAAGAGCGGCGTCGGCATCAGTTCATTGACGCCGACCGGCATCCTGTTCGACGACCGCAGCGAGCTGGCCGTCGATGCGATCGTCGCCTGTACCGGCTACCAGTCGATGAACGAGACCGTGGCGGCCATCGTCTCGCGCGAGGTCGCCGACAAGGTAGGGCCATGCTGGGGCCTCGGCTCCGGCGTCAAGGGCGATCCCGGTCCTTGGCAAGGCGAGCTGCGCAACATGTGGAAGCCGACGGCCCAGGACGCGCTGTGGTTCCACGGCGGCAATCTGGCGCTGTCGCGGTTTTACTCGAAATATGTGGCGCTGCAGATCAAGGCGCGGATGGAAGGGATTGCGACGCCGGTGTTTGGGGCGGTGAGTAATTCGGGGTAAGGTTCGACCCCCACTCCGTCGAGCTTCGCTCGACACCTCTCCCCCGATCGACGGGGGAGAGGAATGGCGCGAAGCGATTCCAGCTGGCGCCTTTCCTCTCCCTCCGGAGGGGGGAGAGGTGGCTCGGCGAAGCCGAGACGGAGTGGGGGAAGGCGGTCCTCAAACGCGCCGCCGAAAGACAGACCATCTCCCATGAAGGGGAGACCAGCTAATCGTGCCTACGCCCGAAATGCCGTGCCGCGACCTCGACATGCGTATGGTGCGTGTGGGCCTCGAAGCGCTCGGTCTCGTTGTGGTCGGCGGCTTCGTTCGGCCACCAGACACCACCCACGACGATGCCGTCCGATGTGAGCCGCTGATCCGCGATCAGCGCCGCACCGACCGCATCGACGAAGGTAAAGCGCCCGGGGCGCAGTCTCAGCACCGCGACATCGCCGACGCCGCCAACTTTCAGCGTCCCAAGCTCCGGCCTGGCGATCGCCTCGGCTGGCCTTTGCGTGGCGGCGCGCAGCACCTCGACCAGCGGCATGCCCAGCGCCATTAGCTTCGACATGCAGACCAGTATGTCGAAGGCCGGACCGTCGACGCAATAGAGATGCACGTCGCTGGAGATGACGTCGGGCGCGAGGCCCTCGGCCAGCATCGCTTTCGCCACGGCGAAGTCGAACGATCCCATGCCGTGGCCGATGTCGAAGATGACGCCGCGTTCGCGGGCCAGCCGCATGTCCGGCCGCACCGCGCCGGAGGCGAAGACCGGCGCGTTGGGGAACGGGCGAAAACAGTGCGTGAGGATGTCACCCTTGCGCAGCCGCGGCAGCACTTCGGAGCGGCCGGGCGGCGGCTCGTCTATATGCGCCATCAGCGGCAGGCCGGCCTGGTCGGCGGCTTCCAGCGCGAGATCGACCGGCGCGATGCCGCTGGCGCCGCCGGCATGCTTGCCGGAGCGCACTTTTACGCCGACGACGACATCGGCGTGCTCGCGTACCGCCGCCACCGTCTCGCGCGGCTCGCACAGCCTCAGATCGCTGCATTCGCCGACGGAGACCGTCTGCGAAAAGCCGAATATGCCGGCAAAGGAGATGTTGACATAGGCCAGGATGCGCACCTTCGAGCGCTCGATGACATGGCGGCGAAAGCCCAGAATATTGCCGGCGCCGGCGCTGCCGGCGTCGATGAAGGTGGTGGTGCCGCTCTTGGCCGCCAGCCGGTCGGCATCGACGCCAAGCGAGGTGCCGCCCCAATAGACATGGCTATGCAAATCGATGAGGCCGGGCGTGACGATGCAATCACGAGCGTCGACTATCTTGGTGGCGTGCTCGGCATCGATCGCCGCCTCGATGGCCACGATGCGTCCGCCCGCAACGGCGACATCGCGCGGCGCGTCCAGGCCCGAGGCCGGATCGATCAGGCGGCCGCCCTTGATCAGGAGATCGAACTGCATCGGCGCCTGCCTCTCTTTGTTTCGGGGCATGATCTTTGGACAAAACGGTTTCCGTTTGTCCGAGAAAACCGGTTTCCACTTTTCGGGATCATGCCCCGACTGGTCAAACCGGCCGGTAAGCGACGGCTTCGACCTCGATCTTGATGTCGATCATCAGCCGCGATTCGACCGTGGTGCGGGCCGGCGGATTTTTCGGGAAGTGCTTGGCGTAGACGGCATTGAAGGCGCCGAAGTCGCGCGCGTCCTCGAGCCAGACCGTGGTCTTGACGACATCGTCCATGGTGCAGCCGGCCAGCGCGAGTGCTGCCTTCACATTCTGCAGCACCTGCTCGGTCTGCTCGGTAATGCCGCCCTTGACCACGATGCGGTCGCCGTCGACCGGCACCTGACCTGAGATGTAGACGAAATCCCCGGCGCGCACGGCCGGCGACAGCGGCACGTGGGATGTTCCAAAACACTCTTTAGGCAAGGGAAACTCCTGTTCAGAATGGCGGGCCGCGTCCCGTTTTCGCCGACCGCTCTACGCCTGTCCCGGTGATCCTCATAGGGGGCTTTTTGGAAAGCAGCATTTTTCCAAACGCATGTTGCTTTATCAGCGGACCGCCAGCATCTTGCGCGGCGCATTTTCCCGACAGGAGATTTCAATGACCTTCGACAAGAACCCGTTTCCAGAGGGCGATGCCGATCGTCACGCGCTCTGGGAAATGCTGGTGCGGCGCGACATCGACGCCTTTATCGGTCAGGACTGGTCGATGGTCGAGGATGATTTCCTCGCCGACAGCTTCTTCGGCATGCATGCGCATTTCCTCAGCGATGCCGACGCCTGGCGTCTGCAATTCCCGAGCCTTGCCGTCTATCGCGACGAATGGCTGCGCCAGGCCAAGGAGACGGCGGCGGCCAGATTCGCCGAGCCGCTGCGCGAGGCGCTGTTTCGCGTCACCAACATGCGCGACATCGACGTCGATGGCGACCGCGCCGTGCTGCACAAGAAGTTCAACGGCTCGGTGGCCAAGGCCGATGGCAGCGTCGACAAGCTGAAATGGCAGACGCTGTATTTCTGCAGGAAGGTGGCGGGCCACTGGAAGATCGGCGGCTTCGTCGGCTACATGCCACATCCCTTGGGGATCTGAGTCTTGCCCGCTTATGCTATTGCCGGCCTTCGCGCACGAAGACGTGCGCCTCCCGGGCTGCAGTTGTAAAAGCTCGCCAACCGAATCCACTCGAGCTCAAGCGAGTTGAACGGCACAGGTTCGTCCCACAGGGCTAGCGGGAGCGGTGGTCGAACACGACCGCCATGGTCTTACCAATTGCCGCCATGACGACGAGTTCGACGAGATCGTCGTCGCTGTCGACACAGGTTGGATCCATGCGGCGGATAGCGTCGAGCGCCGCCCTGGTCGAGACGGTATCGCCGGCGCGGAATCTGGAAAGCGCAGAGGAAACAAGGTTCTGGGTTGTCACGTCGATGACAGGTACGCTCTGCACTACGTTCATGGCTTCCTCCTGCCAAGAACCCTCTCCCGAAGGAAATAATACGCCGAACGGCGTCGTGCGCCAGCGGAATCGTGGTCCGACCAGATTGCCTGGAGGGCACGTTTGCGTGTTTGATAGGATCGAGCCCACAGCATCCAGGACCGGACATGAAACTGTACTTCAGCCGCAATCCCAATCCGCGCCTCACGGTTGCAGCGGCACGTCATCTGCAGGCCAAGGTCGAGTTTGAGTTTGCGGCACCCATGGCGCCCGGGCAGGCTGAGCGGTTTCGTCAGCTCAATCCCAATCTTACCCTGCCGATATTGGCATGGCCGGGCGGCAGCCTGTGGGAAGCCGACGCCATAGCCTGCCTTCTGTCGCGCGAAGCGGGTTCGGATTTCTGGCGCGGCGGCGGCGACCAACCCGACATGATCCGCTGGCTGAGCTGGGGCAAGGAAAATTTCGTCCGGGCCTGCGACATCGTGCATTTCGAGCGCGGAACCAAGCAGCGCTACGGGATTGGGCCCGTCGACCAGGGCAAGGTCGAGGAGGGGCTGGCGGAGTTCCGCATCGCGGCAGCGATTCTCGAGGCGGAGCTCGCCAAGCGGCCATGGCTTGTGGGCAAGTCGCTCTCCTATGCCGATTTCCGCATGGCGACGTTTTTGCCGTTCAACGATGCAGCCGGCCTGCCGCTGGCGGACTATCCCTCTGTTCTGGGTTGGTATCGCCGGCTCGAAGCCATCGATGCCTGGCGCGATCCCTTCGACGGGCTGGACGCGCCGCTTCTGCCGCCGGTCAACTCCGCTTGATGTGCTTCCCTTTGGGCAGATGGGCTGATGTGTGGCGCTTTGGCAGCATAGGTGTGGAACAGCGGGCGAGTTGCCATGGCGCGCTCGACGGCTCGCGGCCGGGTTGATAAGCCCTGTCCGCAAGGAGAGTCGTGACATGACCGTAGCCATCGAGATGGGACAGACGACGGCGGGTGCGCCGGCGGCGCTCGACCTTGAGGAGCTGCTGGCGACCCGGCTTCTGGTGCAAGGCAATTCCGGCTCCGGCAAATCGCACCTTTTGCGCCGGCTCCTGGAGCAGAGCGCGCCCTGGGTGCAGCAGACCATCATCGACCCGGAAGGCGATTTCGTCTCGCTGGGCGACCATTACGGCCATCTGGTCATCGATGCCGAGGAGCATACGGAGCGTGGCCTGCAAGCAGCCGGCGAGCGGGCGCGCATCCACCGCGTCTCCACGGTGCTCAATCTCGAAGGGCTCGATGCCGAGAACCAGATGCGGCGCGCCGCTGCCTTTCTCGGCGGGTTGTTCGAGGTTGCCCGCGAGCATTGGTATCCGATGCTGGTGGTGGTCGACGAAGCGCAGCTGTTCGCGCCCGCCGTGGCCGGCGAAGTGTCCGACGAGGCGCGAAAGCTCTCGCTCGGCGCCATGACCAATTTGATGTGCCGCGGCCGCAAGCGCGGCCTTGCCGGCATCATCGCCACGCAGCGGCTGGCAAAGCTCGCCAAGAATGTCGCGGCGGAGGCGTCCAATTTCCTCATGGGCCGTACCTTCCTCGATATCGACATGGCGCGCGCCGCCGACCTTCTGGGCATGGAACGGCGTCAGGCCGAGGCGTTTCGAGACCTGGAGCGCGGGCAGTTCATGGCGTTGGGCCCAGCGCTGTCGCGCCGTCCGCTGGGCGTGCGCATCGGCCAGACCGAGACCAGCCCGCGCAACGGTACGCCGCGGCTGATGGCAATGCCGGAAACAGCGCTTGAAGACGCGCGCGCCATCATCCTGGCGGCGCCGCCGCCCGAGACGATGCGCGCGCCGCGCCGGATGGCGTCGCCGGAGCTGCTCGACCAGCTGATGGCGGCCAAATCGGCGGCGATGGAGATCCGCCCGGAACCTGCGGAACCGGCGGTAAGCGCCGAGGATATGGCCGAGCGGCGAGAGCGGGTGGACCGTGTCCTGCGCGCCATCCTGGCGCAGCCCGATGCGGGTTTCCGCGTCATCGGCGTGCTTTATCAGGAGTTCGTCGTCCGCTGCCGCATCGAAGGCCTCGCTTCGGTGGTGCCGGACCTCTCAGAATTCCGTCGCATGCTGACGCGTGCCCGCGCCGGGCTCGGCGCAGACTTGGCAGGCGATGACGCCTGGCAGGACGTTTCCGTGCGCGCCTCGCTGCTGCCCGAGGACATGCAGGGCGTGTTCATGATGATCGCCCGCGCCGCCAAGGAGGGCTGGCCGTGCCCGAGCGACGCGGCGATCGCGCGCGCCTACGGCTCGCATTCGCTGCGGCGCGCCCGGCGGCTGCTCACCTATATCGAGGAGCAGGGCCTCATCGTCTGCCAGCTCGACGGCACCGGCCGCCGCACGGTGACGCTGGTCGAGCTCGCCTGGGCGACGGCGCCGGGCGACCCCAATGCCGCGGAGGCGGAACAGGGCAGCCTGGCGCTCTGAAAGGCGAACAGGCAGCTACCTGACTTGCTTGCGCGGTTCTGAACAAGATGTGTTTCGCCGATCGGCGCGCGACGATTTATGATGGGTTCCGAGAATCGCAGAACGGTTCGGGCGGGAGGGTTGTCCGGTGCGGTTGAAATCTCTGGCTGTCTTTGTCTTTGGCCTCCTCGCCATCGCCGGCATCGCCTTGACGGTGTCTGCCCGGTCTTTTGCCGCGTCCTCCGATATACCGGCCTGGCTGCAGGCCCATGTCGGCAATGACGACGGCGAGATTTCGCAAGTGGTGCTGGAGCGGGCGCGCGCGCTTTACCTGAAAAAGGTCGCGCAAGGCGCGGTCCACAATGGGTGCTATTTCGCCATGGATGCAACGCGCCCCGGCGATCTCGGCAATGGCGTGCTAGGGCGGCGCTACTACGTCATTTGCGAGGCCAAGCAGTCGTTCAGGGCGATCTCGTCGGGCCATGGCGGCGGCCGCAATTTGAAAGGCGTGGTCGATTTCTCCAACGGCAAACGCTGCGCGAAAAACTTCGGCAATGCCCTGGACTCGTCCTTGACGACCGGTGGCGCCTATATGACCGGCGAGGCAAAGACCTCATTCAAGGGTTTTTACCGCATCGGCGCAAAAAAGGACCAGGCGCTGCTGCGCACCTTCATCCAGTTCGACGGTGAGGGGGAGACGGCGAATGCCAGGCAGCGGGTGATCGGTGGCCACGCGGCGCGGCTGTTGCGCGGCATGTGCCTGCGCAAGAACCCGAACAGCTCCTATGCCGACCATGACGGCTTCGTGCCATACGGCAAGCTGGTGGATTATGCCGGCGGCCGCAGCAATGGCTGCACCAGCTGGTCGCCGTCCGACGCCGACCAGATCATTTCGATGGTGAAGGGCAATCCGACGACGCTCTATATCTACCCGGAATCGCGCGACATCACCGCCGTTGGTAAATCGGGCGCCTATTGGAATGCGTCCTGCCTGAAGGAGATCGGCAAGCCGAAATTCTGGCCGCGAAAGAGCCTTGAGCCGATCATCGCGCAATACGCCAAGGACAACCCGCCACTGCCGCCACAACCGTTGCCGATCTGCACCGGGCCGTGAGGGATGAGTCCTCGGCTCGGCATTGTCGGCGGCGCGGACTGGCTGGGCGGCGCCGCCGATCCGAGGGGCTCTACTGATTGATCTCGGGTTCGACGAGCTTTGCCAGATTGCGCAGCGACTCCTGCCAGCCGAGATAGCAGGCTTCGGCCGGAATAACGTCCGGAATGCCGGCCTGCGTGATGTCGAGTTCCGTGCCAACCGACACTTTCTTCAGGAGCACGGTCACTTCGATCTGGCCGGGCAAATTGGGGTCGTCGAACCTGTCGGTGTAGCGCAGGCGCTCGCCGGGAACGAGTTCGAGATATTCGCCGCCGAAGGAATGGCTGCCGCCCGTCGTGAAGTTTCGGAACGACATCTTGAAGGCGCCACCGACTTTCGCGTCGAAGCTGTGTACCGTGCAAGTGAAGCCGTTCGGCGGAAGCCATTTCGCCAGCGCGTCGGCTTCTGTGAATGCGCGGTAGACCTTCTCCGGGCTGTTCGTCAGAACGCGGTGCAAACGTACGGTGCTTGGCATCTCTTCGGTATCCTTTGTGGTTTCGTTGTTCGATGCCCCAAGGACGGGTGAACCTCACCCGGTCCGACATAGCCTGTCAAATTTTCTTGAGCCCTTTGCCCGCGGCCATTCGCCCGCGACTTCGACCGCCGCCTCAGGCAGGCGGTCGTGTCGCGTCAAATTTGCATGCATCATTGACAGGTTGCGTAACTTTTCGGCGCGGATCTCACAATTTATTAAAATTGTAAGTCTCTCCTACAAAGTTGTATTAGGATCAGCTTAACGCCTTCGGCATTATCTATTAAATGATGGGCGACGATCTCCTTGGTGTACTATAGAATGATTTCCTGGAACGACGCATCAATTTAAGAGTTGATCCGAAATGGTCGCTCGAAGGTTGTCGAACGACCAAGGCAGCACGCACAAGGAGTGTCGGAATGACCACAGTCCTCAACGCCAAAGGCATTCCACTTCCCTACACCGGCGCTTCCACCCACTGGTTCTCGGCGACTGGAGGCGCGCCTTACCGCTACGGCACCTCGGGCAACGATTCCTTCTGGGGCGACACCAACGTCAAGGTCACCATGTATGGCGGCGCGGGCGACGACTATTACCATCTCTATTCGACGATCAACAAAGCGGTCGAGAACTACGGCGCGGGCGTCGACACGATCGATACCTGGATGAGCTACAAGCTGCCCGCGAATTTCGAGAACCTCGTCGTCACCGGCGACGGCCACTATGCCTTCGGCAATGGTCAGGACAACATCATAACGGGCGGCGCTGGCAGCCAGACGCTGGAAGGCGGCAAGGGCAATGACGTGCTGATCGGCGGCGCCGGCGCCGACACCTTCATCATCACCAAGGGCAATGGCAGCGACCTGATCTCCGATTTCGGCGCGACCGACACGGTGCGCCTCAACGGCTATGCCTTCACCTCGTTCGAGGCCGTCCACGCCAATATGGTCCAGGTGGGATCGAACGTGCAGCTGAACCTCGGCTCGAGCGAGGTGCTGGTGTTCCACAACACCACGATCGACAAGTTTCAGCCCGGCCAGTTCGAGCTGCCGATCGACAAGACCGGCATGACGCTGTCTTTCAACGACGATTTCAACACGCTGAGCCTGTGGAACGGCCAGAGCGGCATCTGGGATTCCAATTTCTGGTGGGGGGCGCAGAACGGCAGCTCGCAGCCCCAGAACGGCGAGCTGCAATGGTATATCGACGCCAATTATGCGCCGACCAGCTCGGTCCATCCGTTCAGCGTCGCAAGCGGCGTGCTCACCATAACCGCGGCGCATGCGCCCGACGACATCAAGCCGCTGATCAACAATTACGAATACACTTCCGGCATACTGACGACGCACGACACCTTCTCGCAGACCTATGGCTATTTCGAAATGCGGGCCGATCTCCCGGAAAATGCCGGCGCGTGGCCGGCCTTCTGGCTTCTGCCCGAAGACGGTTCATGGCCCCCGGAACTCGACGTGATCGAAATGTATGGGCAGAACCCGAATGCGCTTCTCATGACCGCGCACACAAATGAGACGGGAACCCACACCACGGTCGGGTCGACGGTGAATGTCTCCAACACCGACGGCTATCACACCTATGGCCTGTTGTGGACGCCGGACAAGCTGGTCTGGACCTATGATGGCGTCCAGGTCGCGGAAGCGGCGACGCCGTCCGATATGAACAAGCCCATGTATATGCTGGTCGACCTTGCGGTCGGCGGTCAAGCCGGCGCGCCGCCCGACCATCTGGCGACGCCCGCGCAAATGAAGATCGACTATATCCACGCCTATACGCTGAACGATTTGCAGCAGAGCCATCTGAGCACGACAGCCGAGCACGCGGTCTAGATGTCACGGGACCGCGCGCCACTCAGGGATGCGGCCATCGGCCTGCGCCCGGTTTTCCTGCGCGGCATCGCCGATATCGGCATCTTTTCGTTGCTGATCAACATCCTGCTCCTGGTGATCCCGCTCTATCTGCTGCAGGTCTATGACCGGGTGTTGCCGTCCTCCAGCGTCGAGACGCTGCTTTATCTCTCGGCCATGGCGGTCCTCGCGCTCGCCTTCCTCGGCCTGCTGGACGCGGTCCGCGCCATCTACGCGCAACGTGTTGCGGCCACCGTCGACCTGAAACTGGGCGCGCGGACATTCGCCGCCTCGCTTGGCGCCAGACATGCCGGCAGCGGGCTGTCGCCGCTGAACGACCTTGCCACGACTTGCGCCTTCATCAGGTCGCGCGGCGTGGCGGTGTTGTTCGACCTGCCGTTTGCGCCCGTCTTCCTGGCCTTGCTCTATTTCATCCATCCCGTCCTGTTCTGGCTGACGCTCGCCGGCGCCGTGCTGCTGTTTCTCTTGGTCGTGGCCAACCAGCTTGCCATCGGCAGGAACGATGCCATGTCGGCGGAACGCTCGGCGGTGGCCAGCCAGGCGGAACAGGCCTTCGCCCGCAACACCGACACGCTGCGCGCCATGGGCATGGTGCAAAATGCCGCCGCGGTCTGGGGACAACACGTTGCTGAGGCGCTGACCCTGCATGACCGTTCCGGAAGCGCCAATGCGATCTTCAGCGCGACGTCGCGGGCGCTGCGCATGATGCTGCAACTGGCGATCCTCGGCGCCGGCGCGTGGCTGGTGCTACAAGGGCAGATGACCGCCGGCATGATCTTCGCTTCGTCGCTGGTGTCGTCGCGCGCGCTGCAGCCGCTCGACCAGCTGATCGGATCCTGGCGGCAGATCGTCGACGCCAAGCGATGCTGGAAGCGGCTGGACACCGCCCTTGCGGCGCAACCAGCGCAGGGGCGCAAGCTCGCACTGCCCGATCCATTGGGCGCGATTTCGGTGCAGGATCTGTTCTTCATCGCGCCGACTGCGGCTTTCGGCACGGAGCCCATCCTCAAGCGGTTGAATTTTGCCATCGGCGCCGGCGAAGCGGTGGCGATCGTCGGCCCGAGCGGGGCCGGCAAATCGACGCTGGCGAAATTGCTTGTGGGCGCGCTGCAGCCGACCGGCGGCGCGGTCAGGGTCGACGGCGCCGACCTGAGGAGCTGGGACGAAACCCAGCTTGGCAGGCATATCGGCTATCTCGCGCAGGAGGTGGAGCTTTTCCCGGGATCGATCGCGCAAAATGTCGCCCGCTTCGAACCCGACGCCGATGACGCCGCGATCGTCGAAGCGGCCAGGCGCGCCGAGGCGCATGAGCTGATTCTCACGCTGCGCGACGGCTATCAGACCATGATAGGCCCGTCGCATACCGTGCTGTCGGGCGGCGAGCGCCAGCGGATAGGGCTGGCGCGCGCCTTCTACGGCAAGCCACGCATGCTGGTGCTGGACGAGCCCAACGCCCATCTCGACGGCAGTGGGGAGGCGGCGCTCGAAGGGATGCTTTCGGCCGCGCGAAGTGTAAGCGTCACGACAGTCGTCATCACGCATCGCCCTTCGATCGCCGCGGCCTGCGACCGCGTCATGGTCCTGCGCAACGGCATGGTCGAAGCTTTCGGCCCGGCGAGCGAGGTGCTGAGGCAACCGGCGGCCGGCAAGGCCGGGAGCGCGGTGGTGACAGGCTCGTTCGTGCCGACCGTGCGCCCGCACAGCGTCCGCTTCGGGTCATAGACGATGATGCAGCAGAGCCTCGCCTTCGAAGGTCGACCGCGCACCGACTTCCGCCGCATGGCCGTCGTCGGCTACGTGGCCATAGCGCTCTTCGTCGGCTGCTTCGGCTATTGGGCGGCGAACGCGCCGCTCTCCGGCGCGGTGATCACCTCCGGCACGATCTCGGCGACGGGCGGCAACATCCTCATCCAGCACCCCGAGGGCGGCATCATCGAGCAGTTGCTGGTGCATGAAGGCGACCGCGTGCAACAAGGCGAACCGCTGGTCCTGCTCGACCGCAGGGCGGCCGAGACCGACCTCAACCGGCTGACCAGACAGACGATCGCGCTCAGGGCAAGTGCCGCGCGACTTGAGGCCGAGCGCGACGGATCGGACAGGCTGGCGCCGATCGCCGAAGCAGCACCCGCGCCGTTCCAGCGCGATTTCGACAATCTGGTGCACGAACAGCAGAAGGAGTTCGAGGCCAGGCTCGCCCGGTTCCGCTCCGAGCAGTCGATCCTGGCGCAGCGCGTCGCCATGCATCGTGAGTCGGCGCTGGGACTGGAGGCGCAGAAACTCGCCATCCAGCAACAGGCCGAGATCGTGAAGAAGGAACTCGGCATCAAGACCGGCCTGCTCGACAAGGGTCTCACCAACCGCAGCGAATATTCGCAGCTTCTGCGCAGCGAGGCCGATCTGGTCGGCCAGGCCGGCGCGCTGGAGGCGGATATCGCAGCGACCAAGACGCAGATCGTCGAAGCCCAGGCGCAGGTCGAGCGCGCGACCACGCAGCGCGTCGAGGACGCGCTGACCAAGCTCGACGAGGTTCGCACCAGCCTGGCCGACATCGGCGAACAGATCACCGCAGCCGAGGCGGTGCTGGGGCGCACGACGATCAAGGCGCCGGCAGCCGGCATCGTGGTATCCTCGATCTACAACTCCAAAGGCAGCGTGATTGCGCCGGGGCAGAAGATTATGGAGATCCTGCCGACCGCGTCGGGCCTCATCGTCGACGCGAAGCTGCGACCGAAAGACGTGGACCTGGTTCGCGTCGGCCAGCCGGCGAAGCTCAGGCTGTCCGCCCTGAACGCGCGCCTCACCCCTGAGGTCCCGGCTACGGTGACGCAAATTTCCGCCGACCGGCTGATCGATGAAACCACGCATGAGGCGTATTTCCGCGCCAGGCTGAAGATCACCGACACGCTGCCGCAGGGCGTGAAAGCCGAGCAGCTTTACCCGGGAACGCCGGTCGAGGCGTTTATCAGCACCGGCGACCGAACCTTCCTCGAATATCTGGCGCGGCCGATTCTGGACTCGTTCGCGCGGGCGTTCACGGAGCGATAGGCGCCAACTCGTCCTCCCAGTTGACGCCGCCGTAGAACACCCTGAGAATCACCACCTGGTTGCCTTCTACGGTGAAGGCCACAGTCAGGCGGCGCTCGAAGCCATCGATGCGAAGCCCCGGCCGCACATCATCCCTTAGGGTTCCGCGTTCCGAGGCATAGTCGAGACCCAGGCAAAATCGCTCGATCCGCTCGATGTATCGAAGGGCGGTGAGGTTGCCGGATGCGTGAGCGACCGTATCGTATATCCATAACAGGTCCGTCTGGGCTTCCGGCAAAAGGACAACATGCCGGCGCTTCACACGTTCCCCTTGAGGCGAGCTGCGTGATGTGCGCGGATGCTGTCAAAAGACTTGTCGGCCGGGATGGCCTGGGAGGGGTCTGCCTTCCACCTATCATAGGTCGGCGCGACCTCCTCACGCAGCCAGCGCTCCACGGCGGCGTCGCGTTCCTGCAATGCGCGAAGACCGGCGCGGATCACTTCACTGCTGGTCGCGTATGTGCCGGACCGAACGAGCTGGTCGATGAAAGCAGCCTGCTCGGCCGGCAGGCTGAAGGTGCGTTTTTCGGTGGCGGACATCGATCCCTCCTATCAGGTTGGTATGATATTATCATACCAACGGCGAGATCGCACGCCCCAATATAGGCTTAGGGACCGCTCCCCTTGCCGTCGGCAAAGACACCGGACATTCGGTTCGGATGCCTGAGATGGGTCGGCGTGATACCGGTCTGATGGCGGAAGACACGGCTGAAATGGCCGGCATTGGGAAAACCGCAGCGGTAGGCGATGTCGCCGATTGCCAAGTCGCTCCCCTCCAGCAGCGACTTGGCCTGATGTACGCGCAGCGCAAGATAGGCGGCCATCGGGCCGATGCCGAGCTCGGCGCAGAACAGCCGCTCAAGCTGGCGCCGGGATAAATGCAACCGGCCCGCGATCTCGGCGACCGACAGCGTCTCCTGGAGATTGCTTTCCATCAGAAGCAGCGCCCGTTTCACCGCTCGGCTCGACGCGGCCGGAAAGAGATCGCCGACGGGCTGCACATCCAGGCTCGAGCGGATGCGGTCGAGCACGAGGATCTTGGCGGCTTTTTCCGCAGCCTTGCGGCCGATGAACTGCGACACGAAATGGCCGGCAAGGTCGGCCGCACCCGTGCCTCCGGCGCAGGTCGAGCGGCCCCTATCGACGGAAAACAGGCTGTCGGCATGGGCGTTCACATCAGGGAATTGGCTGCGGAAATCCTTGATGTGAAACCAGCTGACGGCAGCACTGTAGCCATCGAGCAGACCGTAGCGCGCGAGCACGAAGCTGCCGGTGCAGAGTGCCGTCAGCGGCACGCCCTTTTCGGCCGCCCGCAACAGGAAGACCTCCTTTTCGGAGCTGAGGCTGCGGTTGGTGTCGAGCAGGCCACCGACCACGACGACATTGTCGAACTCCTGCGGATTGCCGATCGCCTTGGTCGGCAGCAACTCGACACCGCAACTCGCCCGGATCGGCAGGCCACGCTCGCCGACGATCTCCCAGTCGAACTCGATCCGGCGGCTGCGGTCGCCTTCATCGCCGGCCAGCCGCAGCGTGTCGATGAACAGCGACAGCGGCGACAGCGTGAAGTCGCGAACCAAGAGAAACGCAAACCGCCTGGCCATTGTTGCTCCGAAACCGTTCCTTCGGGTGGATGGAGCCTAGTTGCTGAAGATTGGCACGGACTCGAGCACCATGCCCCTCAGGATTGGCCGCCAGATGTCGGAGATGAGATTGACGACCTTAGTGTGCAACCGGTCGGCCATCTCTTCTCCAATGTTTCGAGAATAGGTCCAAAAGAGCTTTGACCGATTGTTGGAGCCGAATGTAAGGATGATCTTCGGTTAGGCGGGAGGGAGCATGGGTCTCGACTTGGCGGTTTTTAAAAGCGTTTCGACCATGGAGCGGGAATTCCCCGGCTATCGCTTTCAGCGGGATCCGGAAAACGGCGAATGCGAGGTGATCCATCCCGAAGACGTGACTCTCACCTGGGACGATGTCACAACGCGTGACTGGCGTGTCGGAAACATAGCCCACATTGCGGCGCTCGGGGAGCTGATTGCCGGTCTTCTCGGCGAAGGGTCAGCGCTGGAACGGATGGTCCTCCTTTCAGCCAGCGGTGTTGGAGACGTCATCGAGGAGCCGAGCTTCGGCGAGCTTGAGCGCGAATTGCGACTGATCGAATCCAGCACCGACCCATGGGTTCGGGAATTTGCCGATGGACTAGTGGAATTGATCAGTATGGCACGGCGTGAGAAAAACCCTATCGTGTTTGTGTAACCTGCAGCACCAAAGCGGAGCCCAAGCCATGACCCTGACCAATCGCGATATCATCGAGCTGACGGCATGGCGCCGCAAGCTGCACCAGCGGCCTGAAATCTCCAACGAGGAAGAACAGACCGCCAAGGAAGTCGTCAGCTTCCTCGCCGATACAGGGCCGGACAAGGTGCTGACCGGCCTCGGCGGTCATGGCGTGGCGGCGGTCTATGACAGCGGCCAGGCGGGGCCGACGGTGCTGTTCCGCTCGGAGATCGATGCGCTGCCGATCGAGGAGCTTTCGGGCGTCGAGCATGCCTCGCAGGTGCCGGGAAAATCGCATATGTGCGGCCATGACGGCCACACCGCGATCCTGGCCGCACTCGGCCGCCAGCTCGGACGAGAACGGCCGGCGCGCGGCCGCGTCGTCTTGATGTTCCAGCCGGCGGAAGAGACCGGCAATGGCGCGGCCGGCGTCGTCGCCGATGCGCGCTTTGACGAGATCGCGCCGGATTTTGCTTTCTCCCTGCACAATCTGCCGGGCGTGCCGTTCGGCGAGGTTCGCCTCAAGCCCGGCGTGGTCAACTGCGCCTCGCGCGGCATACGCATCGTGCTGGACGGCAAAACCGCGCATTCGTCCATGCCCGAAACCGGCGTGTCGCCGATGCTGGCGGTGAGCGAGCTCATGCCGCTGCTGCCGGCGCTCGGCCGCGGCACCTTTGCCGACGATGATTTCAGCATGGTCACCGTCACCCATGCGACGATGGGCGAGGCCGTGTTCGGCATCGCGCCTGCTCACGCCGAGGTGTGGGCGACGCTGCGTACAAGGCGCGACGAGCGCATGGCGGAACTGGTCGCGGCGGCGGAAGCGTTGGCCACCAGGATAGCGGCCGAGCACCGCCTGTCCGTGCGCTGCGACTATCACGAAATCTTCGTCGCCAGCGTCAATGCGCCGGACGCGGTGGAACATCTCAACCGCGCGCTGGACGAAGAGGGCGTCGCGCGCAGCGAGGAAGCCCTGCCGATGCGCGCTTCGGAAGATTTTGGCATCTTCGGCCACAAGGCGAAGTCGGCGATGTTCTTCCTCGGCGCGGGCGAGCGCACCCCGTCATTGCACAATCCCGATTATGATTTTCCCGACGATCTGATCCCGATCGGTTCGAAGATCTTCATGCGCACGGCGCGCAACCTGCTGGGGTGAGCGGCCCTGCAAAATCCGCATCCTGAAGCTGCCTTTTTCCCGCTGGAATCGTCTTGTAGTCGCCTCCTACATTAGGAGGGGCTTGCGGATGAGAATTGCAATGGTCGTCGCGTTGACTGCGACAATGGCAGGGTGCGTATCGTCTCCGGTCCAGTATGGAGCCTCGCTCTCGACCCAAGACCCGAAATGGGCGACGCCGGAATGCCAGCAGGCCCGCACCGATGCCATGAATTACGAAGCGCGCGAGAGGGAGCATCCGGGATGGGCCGCCGGCGTCGTGCTGGGGCCCTACAGCATGGGCCTCGTGGCGGCCATCAAGGAGAACGAGCAGAAGCGGCGAAGGCTGCTCGCACGCGAGGTGCATTTGCAGTGCTCAAGCCTGCCCTTGCCGAGGGATCTGGACTTCGATCCAAAGATCTACGCGCCAAAGCCGACGCATTACCCCTGAGGGTGGCTTGCCGGCGGCGATCATGATGCGCCCTTGGCGTCAGAGGCCAGTCGACCGGCCCGCGCAGCTCGGGTAACAATGACCGTCTTTGGCGAAAGGGGTCCAATGCGGCAAGTGCCCATCGTGATGCAGCCGTTTGGCGGCATGGCGAACAAGATGTTCCAGTACATGTTTTGCCATGTGCTGGCGAAGCGTATCCCCGGTGGCTATGTCTGCGACGCCGACCTGCCGGAATGGTCCATTGCCAGGGTGCGGCCGCCTTTGTTGTGGAAATACCGGCTGCTTCGGGTCGACGGCTATCACCGCTACGACCTCGACGGGATCATAGCCGCGTTCCGCGACAGGCGGGCGCGGAGCATCCGCTTCAAGGGCTTCGCGCAGCGGCTGGGTTATTATGACCGGGACGAGGTCTCCGGGCTGTTCGACGGGCGTGCCGTCGCAGCGCCGACCCATGGCGACGATTTTCTCGTCATCCATGTGCGGGCCGGCGACATCCTCGACGGCTTCCACCGCAACTATTGCCCGATGCCATTCGGCTTCTTCGAGACGCTCATCAAGGATAGCGGCCGCAAGCCGGTCTTCGTCGGCCAGACCCATGACGACAACGATTATTGCCGGCGCCTGCGTCAGCGTTTTCCCGATGCTGTCTTCGCGCCGAAGGCGTCGCCATTGACCGATTTCGAGACGCTGCGCCGGGCGAGCCATCTCGTCACGGGGGTGAGCAGCTTCTCCTGGCTGGCCGGTTGGTTGTCTTCGGCGCGGACGATCCATCTGCCGGTGGCCGGCATATTCGACCGGTGCATCAGGCCGGATATCGACCTGCTGCCCCTTGACGACCCACGCTATCGGTTCCACCAGTTCGACATGGGCGACTGGACGGGCTCTTCGGAGCAGCTTGCGGCATTTTATGGCGATGCGATCCCGTTCCGGCAGGTCGAGCCTCAAGCAGCAGCGGGTGGCGCGGGGAAAGCGTTGCGATGAGAATTCCGTTTTCCGTCAACAGGCCGGTGATCTGCGCGATCATGAAGCTGGAGCAGCCCTATGTGATCGAGTGGGTCGCCTGGCACAAGCTGCATGGCTTCGACCTGATGATCGCCGACAACTGCAGCGCCGGACCGCAGACGGCGGTGCTCCAGGCGTTGCGCGATGCCGGCTGGATTCGGCTGGTCGACTGGCGACACGACACGGTGCTGCCGCAGCGGCGGGCCTATTCCTATCTTTACTGGCAGGCATTGCTCCACGGCTATCGCTATCTGGGCTTCATGGACGCCGACGAGTTCCTCGAGCCGCTCGACGCGCCGCCCTGGAGCGGAGCCGAACTGGTCCGCTCGCTTTTTAGCCGCCCGGGCGTGCGCAGCGTCGCCTTTCGCTGGGTGAATTTCGGCAGCGACGGCAAAGAGGCCTATGACGACGAACTGGTGACGGTGCGGTTTCAAAGGCGCGGCACGCATGACGCCCCGACCGCGCGCTGGAAGAAGTCGTTTGCCCGCGTGTCCTCGGTGCTGCGCAAGGCGCTGCGGGATCCCGGGCAGTTCATGCCGCACCCGCACGGTTTCCGCATCTCGCTGCGCAGGACGCTGGTCGACGGCATGACGCTCGACAAGCACCCGGCGGCCATGCCGATGGAATGGAAGATCGGCTGGATCCGCCACTATGCCGTGAAATCGAGGCAGGAACTGGCCGACAAGCATGCCCGCGGCGGCGGCTTCACGCCGTCGAGCGAGGCGCCGTCGCTGGACGAGTACCGGGTATCGAGAGATCAGAACGATATTCTCGATC
Source organism: Mesorhizobium sp. M0771 (assembly GCF_040320155.1). Lineage (NCBI taxonomy): Bacteria > Pseudomonadati > Pseudomonadota > Alphaproteobacteria > Hyphomicrobiales > Phyllobacteriaceae > Mesorhizobium > Mesorhizobium sp. M0771. The sequence continues at coordinate 240,323 of NZ_JAMYPC010000007.1, forward strand.
CGCTCGACGATGCGACGGTGGGCGCCTTGCGGGCAAAGGTTTCGGAAATCGTCAGGTCGCTCGACCCGGCGGTCATCCCCCAGACGCGGCCGCTTTTCACGCAGCGGGGTTGAGGATCAGCGGCGCGGTAGCCATGCCGTGAAACGACATCGAGGCGCGGCGCTCGGCATTTGCGGCATCGAGCCGCCATCCGGGCGCACGGGTGAACAGGGCTTCTATCATCGCCGCGATCTCGATACGGGCGACATGCTGCCCGAGGCAGACATGCAGGCCGGTGCCGAAGGTCATCGACATGGTTGGCGGGCGCGTGAGGTCCAGCCGGTCGCCATCGGCGAAGACGGCATCGTCGCGATTGCCGCTGCCGAGCACCGGCACGACCGCTTCGCCAGCCGCAATCCTGACGTCGCCGAGGTCGATGTCCTGCGCCGCGATGCGGGCGACGGCGTATTGCACCGAGGCGCCATGGCGCAGCAGTTCGGCCGCCGCGCTGCTCCAGTCGACAGCGCCGCGCTTGAGCAGCGCGCGCTGTTCGGGAAAGCGATCCAGCGCAACAATTGCGTTGCCGAGAGCGTCGACGACAGTCTCCTGTCCGGCAAACAGCATGAAGACGATGTTGGCCACCATGTCCTCGCGCGACCAGCGGCCTTGCGCAACCTCCCGCACCATGCCGGCAACCATTCCGTCCGGCCGGTAGGCCTGTCGAGCCAGCCGCTCCTCGACAAAAGCCTGGCATTCGCGATAGGCCTCGGCGCTTGCTGCCGGCGGCTGCGCTCTTCGCAGGTCGAATGCGCTGGCCATGCGGCGGGTCACCGATTTCAACGCCCAAGGGTCCTCGATCTCGATGCCGAGGATTTCCTGCAGCAGCCAGAAGGACACCGGCACGGCGAGCCCGGCGACGGCGTCGACGCGGCCATCCGCCAGCGCACGCTCGACCAGCTCGTGGCTCAGCGCGCGAAGACCTTGCGTCAGCGCTTCGATGGCCGGCCGTGAGAAAAAGCCAGCGACCGGCCGGCGCAAGGCGCCATGCTGAGGCGGATCGGCGAGCAGCACCGAGCGGCTGAGCAGAGCCATGGGCGCATGGTCGACGAGCTTGCGGCGGACCTCTTCATATGTACCCGGCGGCGCCTGAAGAAGAGCGGGATGCTTCAGCGCGCCCGACACCAGCTCATGGCTGAACACATAATGCGCGTCGGCCAGCTCGGGATAGGGCGCGACGCCGCGCGCAATGCCGCCGGCGGCGCGCATGCGGGCGAAATGCGGAAACGGGTCGTCGCCGAGCGCGAACGGATCGAAATGCGGAGCTGTCATGACGGCTCGAATCTCATGCCTTGAGATTCTTGGCTGAAATGACCCTGAAGCCGCCTGACGTGGCGTCCTGCGGGAAGAAGTCCGGCATGACGTAGAGGAACTCGCATCCGTAGACGCGGTAGTGCATGCGCAGCAGCGGATCGCGGATGATCTCTTCCAGCGGCGGTCTTGTGCCGGTCTGGTTCCAGCGGTCGATGGTGGCGCGGAACCGCGCATCGGCCTTGACATGATCATACTCTTCGCCCGAGGAGCCGGCATAGGACGAGCAGCGGCCATCGCCGATCAGCCAGCTGGCGCCCAGGCGGCGGCCGTGGCTCTCCATCTCCTTCAAGAGCCGCACCGCCGTGTTGGAGCCGCGATGGCTCGGCCGGACGCAGAGATTGTAGGCGTAAAGTGCGTAAACCGGCTCGCTGCGCGGCAGCGATGCATAGGCATCGAAATTCCTGGGGAAATCGGCGCGCACCAGCGGATCCTGGCTGGTCTCGGTAAAGCAGATGGTGCCAGCAAGCAGATCGCCATCGATCGCGCCGAACATGGTGTGTCCGAGTGCCAGCCGGTGGCGGATGGTCGTTTCGCTCGCCTGCAGCGGTGCGGCCCAGGCGGCAGCCTCAAGCTCCATCAGCAAAGGGATGTCTTCCAGGTCTAACCGGCGGATGGGTATCGCAACATCGTCTAAATTCATGTGTCGGCTGCCTCGACTTCTAACGCGTTGATGGCGCATGGCAGTTTCTTGCCAATGCGGTTTGCAGCTTCACGGAAACGTCAACCTGTTCTATCTCCTGTTTGACGCATGCCGGATCGAGAACCATTTCACGGCTTTCACAAGCCTGTCTAGTTATCATGGTTCCCCTTTGCAATTACATACGGACAACGGAAACGCATGATATTTTACGTCGCGCACCGGGAGCACGCCTACACGCAGGCGGTGGTGCTTCTGTATCACCGGACTGACCTGGAGGCGTGGTTCCGGCTGGTGCGCTACGAGGATGCCGGGCTGCTGCGCGGCGTTCGCGCCGGGGTGGTCATCTGGTCCGACATGGACCGGCTGACATCGGACGAATTGAGCCGCGCGGCCGGCATCAGCGCCGAACTGGCTGACAACACCGGCCTGACGCAGCTCAATCACCCGACCGCCAGCCTGCAGCGCTTCGACCTGCTGCGCCTGCTTCATGCCGACGGCAGCAACGCTTTTCGTGTGTTCAGGCCGGACGAGCTGGAAGAGGCGATACGCTATCCCGTTTTCATCCGCGACGAGACGGGCGCACTCTACAGGGAGCCGCCGCTGCTGCACAACCGGCCGGCGCTGGACGCCGCGATCGTCCGGCTGGACGGTAGCGATCTGGTGCGGCCGATGGTGGTGGAGATGATCGGCACCCCCGGAATGGACGGTTATTTCAGGAAGTACGCGGCGTTTCGGGTCGGCGATACGGTCTACGGCCAGCATTGCGCCATGTCGAAATCGTGGTTCGTCAAGAATTCGCCCGAGCAATTGCTGCCGGCGCATATCGAAGAAATCAGGACCTATATCGATACGAATCCTGACGCCAATGCGGTCATGCAGGTCTTCGAAAAAGCCCGCATGCAGTATGGCCGCATCGACTACACTTTCGTGGACGGCAGGCTTGTAGTGTTCGAGATCAACAGCAACCCCACCGTGCTCAGCGACCCGCCGACGCCGTTCGCCATCTATGACCCCAAGCCCTTTGCCGATCTTCAGGCCGACGCGCTGCTCGCGCTGCCGCAGGCTACCGAGGCGGACTCGCTGGCTGCAATCGACACCGCCCACCAGTCGGCGCTGGCCAAGTTGCGGCGCCATTACCAGATGAGGCGGTTGAAGTTAACGCTGCGAAAAGTGCTCAGGAAGAGGAAATAGCCGCCGCCTCCTCCGCAACCCGAAAGTACACCACGTCACGTTTCGTCGGATCTTGTCACAGCCTGCCTGGAACCAAATCACGGGCTAGATTGTTCAAGTTGGTTACGACGCCGACGAGCCCTGCCGGTTGGGTGAGCGGCGCACTTGAGGAGCTCCCACCATGACCATCTCGTCCAGCTTTCGTTCGCTCGCGGTTGCGGCCATCACAACTGTGTCCGTCAGCGCTGCCAGCGCCGCGCATGCCGATAGCGGCACGATCCGCTTTGCCGTCTACAAGGCGGCCTTCTTCGTCGGCGGTTCCGGCGGCGAGGGGACGCTGACCTTCCACGGCCGCTCCTATCCCATCACGATCGGCGGCGTTTCGGGCGGCTTCGCCTTCGGGGTTTCCAAGACCTATTTCCGGGGCACCGTGCGGCATATCAGAAGGGTTCGCGATGCGACCGGGGTTTACGGCGCGGCGGGTGGTGGCGGCGCGCTCGGCACGGGCGCGCAGGTGATCGTCATGACCAACGACAAGGGCGCCCAGCTCGAGCTTACCGGCCGGCAGGTGGGCCTGCAGGTGAATGCGGATCTGAGCGGGATGGCGATTTCGTTGAAGTAGGGGGCGCTCCCTCGCGTTCTCGGTGGGGTAAGCTCGTCTGGGGCGATGATAATCGCCTATGGCTGCGCCAGCCCCCTCATCCGGCCGCTTCGCGGCCACCTTCTCCCCGCTGGGGAGAAGAGGCTGGCGTTGACGCTGGCGCCGACCTCTCCCCTCGGGGAGAGGTCGGATTGCCCCGAATTGCCCTTCGCAATTCGGTTGGCAATCCGGGTGAGGGGGAACTTGCTCCCGTGCGCTTGGCCTGAACCTTGGATGGGGAAGCTTCGCCCAATGCAGCGTCGGGCGCCAGCCCCTACCGCTCCTCCACAATCCGCAAATACGCCGCCGTCACGAACAGCACGATCAGCCCGAACAAGATCCGCCGTGCCCCCTCCGGCATCTGCAGGATGGTCAGCAGTGTTGTCAGCACGGTCAGGATCAGGGCGCCGATGATGGTGCCGGTGTAGCCGCCGCGGCCGCCGAAGATGGAGGTGCCGCCGATGACGGCGGCGGCGACCGAGGGCAGCACCAGCGGTTCGGCGAGCGACAGCGAGGGGGCCTTGATCAGGCCGATATAGAGCAGGCCGGTGATGCCGGCGAGCACGCTGGAGGTGACGTAGAGCGCGGTGATGACCTGCCAGTATTGCACGCCCGACAGGCGGGTCGCGCGCTCATTGTCGCCGACGGCGTAGAGCAGGCGGCCGAAGCCGGTCCGGGCGAGCGTGAAGACGATGAGGGCGGCGAGCGGCACGAACAAAAGCAGCGCGTTGGGGAAGCCCCATGTCACGCCGGTGCCGAGCCAGGCCAGGAAGTCGGGGATTTTTGCGCCCGACGCGATCACGGTGCGCTGGTAGACCTGCAGGCAGCCGGTGCCGATCAGGCTGGTGCCCAGCGTCATGATCAGCGGGTGGACGCGGAACACACCGACGCCGATGCCGTTGACGAGGCCGATCAGCACCGCCGGCATTATCGCCAAAAGGAACGCCACCGCCGGGTCCTGGTTGACCACTTGCGTCGCCATGATGAAGGCGCTCATCGTCGCCACCGTGCCGACCGACAGGTCGATGCCGCCGGTCAGCATGGTCATGGTCTGGCATCCCGCGAGGATCGCCAGCGGGATGGCGAATTTGATGGTGTTGGCGATCCAGCGCTCGTTGACGATGCCGGGGCGCAGGACCTGCAGGATTATAACCAGGATGGCGAGCAGGACGATCAGCGGGATGAGCGGGCGATCGGCCATGAAGCGCTTTATGCGGCGGCCGAAGGGGACCGGGGTGATGGCGGTGGTGCTCATGGGGCGGCTCTTGGTGTTGTGTGCTGCGAGGATGGCGCTCTACGGCGCCCCCCTCTGGCCTGCCGGCCATCTCCCCCACTTGTGGGGAGATTGGCAGCTTCAGCGCCTCGCTCCTTTTTGCAACGTTGAAGGCTGGCGAAAGCGGCGATGACAGCTGATCTCCCCCCTCGTGGGGGAGATGTCCGGCAGGACAGAGGGGGGCGCGAAGGAACGCCGACGTCTCTCTGCGACAGCCCTCCCATCATTGCCGCCCCCGCATCGTGATAAACGCGCCGAACATCACCACCGCCACCATGATCAGCCCCTCGATGATGGCGGTGACATTCGGGTCGATGGCAAGCAGCGTCAAATCCGTGCGCACCAGGCGCAACACGAAGACGGCGACGATCGGGCCGAGCAGGCCGCCCTTGCCGCCGCCGAGCGCGACGCCGCCCAGCACCACGGCGGCGACGCTGGCGAGCAGATAGGGGCCGGGGATGGGGGCGCCGATGCCGGTGCTCATGGTCAGCGCCAGGCCGCCAAAGGCGGCGAACAGGCCGGACAGCGCATAGGCGATGATGCGAGTGCGCTTGACCGGCACGCCGGAGCGGAACGCCGCCAGTTCGCTAGAGCCGATGGCGTAGATGGAGAGGCCGAGGCGCGAGCGCCGCAGCGGTATCCAGATGACGCAGAGGCACACGATCAGCACCAGCAGCGCCTTGGGCAGCCAGGCGTCTATGGCGTCGGGCAGGCCGGGGATCGGTACGGTGCCAGAGATCAGCGCCTTCAGCCATTCGGCGATGCCGCCGCCCGGCGCGTCGAGTACCAGCAGGGCTGCACCCTGCAGCACGAACAGCATGGCCAGCGTCACGACAATGTCGGGCACGCGGGTGACGACGATGAGCAGGCCGTTGAGTGCGCCGAGCACGAAACCCATGGCCAGCACGAAGGGCACCACGAACAGCGCGTATTCCTCGCTCGCGCCATTCATCATCGACGCCGCGGTGACGCTGGTCAGCGCCATCATGGCGGCGACCGACAGGTCAATGCCGCCGGCGATGACGACGACGGTCTGCGCGGCGACTGCGAAGGCATAGGGCAGAACGGCTCGGGCGAGCGAGCCGAAATCATTGCTGCCATAGGCCGGCTGGATGATCCTGGTGGCGATGAACAGGACGATGAGCAGGGCGAACAGGCCGACGACCCAGCCTTGGCGGCGCAGGAAATGGCTCATGGCGCGGCCTCCGGCGAAGCCGAAGTGTTCGCGGTCGGATCAGCCAATATACCGATATCGGCCTTGGCGCCGCGCGGCAGGCCGTAGGCGGCGCGCATCAGCGCCGGCTCGTCGGCCTCCTCGACCGGAAAAATGTCGACGAGGCGGCCGCCGAAGATGACGATGACACGGTCGCAGACGCGCTGCACCTCTTCCAGTTCGGAGGTGTAGAACAGCACCGACTTGCCGTTGCCGGCGAGTTCGCGCAGCAGCTTGTAGATCTCCTGCTTGGTGCCGACATCGATGCCGCGCGTCGGGTCGAAGCACAGGATGGTGCGGGCATCCGCCGCGATCCAGCGGGCGATGGTCACCTTCTGCTGATTGCCCCCGGACAGGCGCTGCACTTCGCCCTGGGCGCGGGTGTCGATCTGCAGCCGCTCGATGGCGCTGAGCACGGTCGCGCGCTCGCGGCGCATGTTGATCGGCCCCCAGTTGCGCAGCGCGGCACTGAAGGGCAGGGCGATGTTTTCACGGACCGAGCGCTGCATGGCGAGCGCCTCGGAGCGGTCGCCCGGCACATAGGCAATGCCGGCGCGGATGGCGTCGATCGGGTGGGAAAATTTCACGGGCTGGCCATCGACTTCGATGGTGCCGCCGGAGGGCCGGATCGAGCCGGCAAGCGCTGCGAACAACTCGTCCTGGCCCTGGCCTTCGAGCGCGACGACGCCGGCGACTTCGCCGTCGGCGAGATCGAAGGAGACATCGCTGAGCTTGGCGCCGACGCGCAGGTTTCGCACCGAAATGCGCGGCCGGGTGGTCGCGGGCGCGGCCTTCTCGGCAGCGCTGCGGGCAGCGACATGGGTTTTGACGATGCGGGTGCCGAGCATCAGCTCGACGATCTTTTCTTCCACGCCCGGCACGATGTCGACGACGCCGACGGTCTCGCCGTCGCGCAGCACGGTGGCGCGGTCGCACAGCGCCGAGATCTCGACGAAGCGGTGCGAGATGAAGATCACGGCGCGGCCCGAATCGCCCTGGCGGCGCACCACTTCCAGCACCTTTTCGGCAAGGTTGGCGGGCAGGGCCGCCGTCATCTCGTCAAGCAGCAGCACGTCGGGCTCGACGGCGAGCGCCCGCGCCAGGTCGAGCACGCGCAGCACGGCGAGCGGGATGTCGCGCGCGGTGTCGCGCAGATCGAGGTCAAGAATGCCGAGCTCGCGCACCCAGGCGCGGAATAGCTCGACCGGCGTGCCGGTGAGCCTGAGGTTGGAGAGAACGTCGAGATCGGGGATCAGCGACGGTTCCTGGTAGACGGGCAGCAGCCCGGCGCGGCGCGCGGCGGCCGGCGAGCGAATGTCGCGCGCCTCGCCGCGGATCAGGATGCGGCCGGCGTTCGCCGGAATGGCGCCTGTCAGGATCTTCACCAGCGTCGACTTGCCGGCGCCGTTGGCGCCCATCAGCGCGTGGACCTCGCCCGGCAGCACGGAGAGCGACGCGTTGCGAAGCGCTGCAACCGCGCCGTAGTTCTTGGCGACGCCGGTGGCGTCGAGGAGGGGGCTGGTGGTCAAATCGATGTCCGCTCAGAAATTCTCTTGCTGGCACTCTACGGCGCCCCCCTCTGTCCTGCCGGACATCTCCCCCACAAGGGGGGAGATTGGCAGTTCCGGCGCCGCCCCTCGTCTTGCGACGTAGAAAATTAGCGAAAGCCGAGATGACAGCCAATCTCCCCACCTGTGGGGGAGATGTCCGGCAGGACAGAGGGGGCGCCGTAGAGCGCTAGTCTGTGTGACGAGGACGGCCGTTCGCCGTCCTCGCCAGTTCATTCAAACCAAGCTTACTCCCCCGGCCCCTTGCAGGCCACGATCTGCTCCTTCGTGTAGGTCGTCCACTCCGGGATCGAGATCGAGACCGGCCATTCCGGGCTGAGCGACGGGTCGGCGGCTGCCTTCAGCTTGGCCTTGCCTTCGTCGGTGGCGTTGTCCCACAGCTGCGGGTCGACCAGCACGGTCTGCTGCGCCGGCTTCTTGCCGTCGAGGATCTGCAGCGCGAGCGTCACGCCCGCGCCGCCGATCGAGCCGGGGTTGGTGACGGCTGCACCGACGAGACCTTTCACCGAGCTCAGCTGGCCGACGAAGCCGGCATTGTCGGCGCCGACCACCGGCACCAGCGGCGCCTGCGATTCGACCAGCGCGTCGACGATGACGTTGTCGATGCCGGAGGTCCACACACCGTTGAACGGCGTGCCGGTGGCCAGGAACGACAGCATCTGCTGCTTGGCCTGATCCTGCTGCCAGCCGGTGAAGACTTCCTGAGCCACCTTCACGCCGGGGTTTTCAGCCAGCGCCTTCTTGAAGCCTTTGTCGCGATCGCTATCGGCCGAGGCGCCGGCGGCGCCGCGCATGTAGAACACTTCGCCCTTGCCGCCCATCTGCTGGAACAGCCATTTGGCGCCGAGATAGGCATACTGTTCCTGGTTGTTGGAGATGATGTAGGCCGACGGTTCGGTCACCGCCTGGTCGACGGCAACGACGACGATGCCGGCCTTGGTGGCTTCTTCCAGGCCCGCCTTGATGCCGGCGGGATCAGCGGGGTTGACGACGATGGCGTCGACCTTGGCGCTGATCAGATTGCGGATGTCTTCGAGCTGGCCGGCGGCATCGGTGTTGCGGTGGGCGATGTTGAGCTTCGTCACTTCGCCCGAAGCCAGCGCCTGCGCCTTCATGGCGCAGACCATTTCCTCGCGCCAGCCATTGCCCTGCACGGTGTTGGAAATGCCGATCGTATATTTGGCTTCGGCCGACGACACGCCCATCGATGCCAGCAAGGCAGCGCCCGCAAGCAACGGGACCATGGTCAGTATTTTCTTCATGTCAGTACTCCTCCACATTGTTGTTTTTCGTCTCAGGGTCAGACCCTTCGGCAGGATCGGACCAAGTCATTCACCTCGTCATTTGACGAAGGGGCGCAGCACGTCGCGGGCGAGCAGGAAGCCCCGCTTCACCGCATCGTCGTTGCCTTCGAACCGCCTGTCCTCATGTTCGATGATGACCGAGCCGTCATAGCCGGCGCGGTAGAGGCCGGAGAAGAAGCCGCTCCAGTCGACATCGCCCAATCCCGGCATGCGCGGCACCTGCCAGCCTATCCCGGCGGAAAGAATCCCGCGCTCATACAAACCATCATGATCGATCATCAAATCCTTGGCGTGGACATGCAGCATGTAGGGGCCGAACTCCTTGATGAAGCGGCCCTGGTCGATCATCTGCCAGACCAGATGCGAGGGGTCGAAATTCATGCCGACCTCGCCGCCCCAGGCCTCGAGGATGCGCCGCCAGATGTAGGGCGAATAGGCGATGTTGTGCCCGCCCGGCCACTCGTCATAACTGAAGATCATCGGGCAGTTCTCGAAGGCGAGTTTTACCCCGTGGCCGCGCGCATAGGCGACGGTCTCGGGCCAGACTTTCAGCGCGTCCTGCCAGTTGACGTCGACGGTCTTCGAGGCATCGCCACCGCAGAAGGTGTTGACCACCGGCACGCCCATATTGGCGGCCAGCACGATGACCTTCTTCAGATGGCCGATGACGGCCTCGCGATGGGCAGGGTCCGGATGCAACGGGTTGGGGTAGTAGCCGAGGCCGGAGACCGTCAGCTTCTTTTCCGTCAGCGAGGCGACGATCTCCTTGGCCTGCGCGGGCGAGGTGGAGGCGGCGTCGATATGGCTGGTGCCGGCATAGCGCCGCGTCGCGCCGGAGGTCTTCGGCCAGCAGGCGATTTCCAGCGCCTCGAAGCCGGCCGAGTGCGCCCAGCCGGCGACCTCGCCAAGCGGCGTCTCCGCAAACGGTGCTGTAAGCACTCCTAGTTTCATTCTGCCTCCCTAGACCCGACGACTATAATGCCGATTGTTTGGATCGCTTCAACCTCGCGACCTCATCTTGTTCAAGACTGTGCCGGACAGCCGCCATCGGATCGTCCGACAGCAGGTCGCCCAGCGCCGATGTGACGGCCGCGCGGAACGTATCGTCGGCGGCAAGGCCGGGGTCGAATATCCCGTCGATGGCAAGGATGGCGGACACCAGCGCGCTGGCATCGGGACCCGTCGCGTCGGCGATTGCGGCGACCTTGCCGGCATAGGGATCCGACACCGGCCAGCGTCTGCCGAAACATTCCGAGGCCTGGATCAGATAGGCCATCCAGCCGGCGACCGGCACCGACAGCAGGCCGATGCTCTGGCCCATCGCAAGCCGGTCGCGGATCGGGTTGAGCAGGCGCTGGACGATCTTCTGCGAACCGTCGGTTGCGACCTGGTGGTTGCGGTGGCGGATCGCGGTGTTCTTCAGCCGGGCAAGGCTCTGCTCGACATAGGCGAGCGGCAGGATGCCCGGCACCGGCATCAGCGTCGGCACAGTCTCTTCGACCAGCATGCGCCGGATGAAGTCCGACAGCAGCGGGTCGGCCATGGCATCCGATGTGTGCTCGAGCCCGGCCAGCACGCCGAGCGTGGCGAGCGTCGTCTGGGCGCCGTTCAGCACCCGCATCTTGAGATGCTCGAACGGCGTGACATCGTCGACGAAAGTGGCTCCGACCAGGTCCCAGCGCGGCATGCGGCCGGCAAACTTTTCCTCGATCACCCACTGCCGGAACGGCTCGCCGACAGCGACAGCGCCATCGCGGTAGCCGAACCAATTTTCGACGCTGTCGAGATCGTCCTGCGTCACCGCCGGCGCAATGCGGTCGACCATGGCCGAGGGGAATGCGACGTTGGCCGCGATCCAATCGGCCAGCCCATTGCCGCGCCGTTCGGCAAAGCTGCGCACGACGTTGCCGAGGATGATGCCATTGGCCGGAATGTTGTCGCAGGACAGCAGCGTCAGCGGCCGCCCATGCGTGGCCCGGCGCTGCTCCAGCGCCCGCACCAACAGGCCGGGCACGCTGCGCGGCGTCTCGGGGTTGGCGAGGTCATGGACGATATCAGGGTGGCCGAGGTCGAGTTCGCCGCTGGACGGGATGTGGCAATAGCCTTTTTCGGTCACCGTCATCGTCACCAGCTCGATATCGGGTGAGATCAGCACGCCGAGCGCCGGTGCCGCACTCTCCTGGCTGTCGACCACCCGGACGATGCTGCCGATGACGCGCGCCTCGATGTGGCTGTTCTCGCGGATCAGCCTTGTGTAGAGCCCGCCCTGCCGTCCCAGCGTGTCGGCAAGGCTGGGCGGACGGATGTTGATGCCGACGATGCCCCAGCGGTCGAAGCGCAGCGAGATGAGATCGTCGGTGTATTCGGCCTGATGGCAGCGATGGAAAGCGCCGACGCCGAGATGCGCCATGCCGGGCGCCAGGAGCATACGGTCATAGGACGGTGTCTGGACCGAGGCCGGCAAGCGGTCGAGCAGCGCCGGCCCAAGCGTTTCGGTGGAGGCGCTCACCGGTTCGCCCCGATCACCGCCTGCTCCTGGTCGATGACCGCGCCGGTCATCGGGCCGGCGGCGTCGGACAGCAGGAAGACGGCGAGGCTGGCGATGTCGTCCGGCGTCAGCAACCGGCCGAAAGGCTGCGCGGCATTGGCCTTCTCAAGCCAGCCAGGGCCGTTGCCCAAAGTCTCCGCCTGCATGATGCGTTCGGCCGGCGTGTCCGTCCAACCGACATTGATGCCGTTGACGCGGATGCGGTCGAAACGGTGGGCGTTGGCGGCGTTCCTGGTCAGCGTCGCCAGCGCGCCCTTGGTGGCGGAATAGACGGCAAGCTCCGGCGAGCCGCAATGGGCATTGATCGACAGGATGTTGAGAATGGCGCCACCTTGGCCGCGCTGCTTCATGTCGGCAATCGCCGCCTGCATCAGGAAGAACGGCGCGCGCGCATTGACGGCAAACAGCGCCGCCCAATCGTCGAGGCTGGCGTCGAGGAAAGAGGCGCGATCGGTCAGGCCGGCGGCGTTGACCAGCGCATCGATGCGGCCGAAGCGCTCGATGCAGGCCTGCGCCAGAAGGGTGGGGGCGTCAGGATCGGCAAGGTCGGCGGCGACGAAGATGGTCGGCGTGCCCAATTGCGAAAGCTCGGCCGCCACGGCCTCGCCACGCGCCCTCTCGCGCCCGGTGACCAGCAGCCCGGCGGCACCGGAACGCGCCAGCGTCTCGGCAATGGCGCGGCCAATGCCTTGCGTCGACCCGGTGACCAGAGCCACCTTGCCGTCAAGCCGGATCTCCATTCCTCCTCCCGGGAATAAAGTTTCTATTTTTTTAAATATGGAACGGCAATTCTGGATAGTCAATTGTGCCAGCGGCGGCTCATTCGCCGCGCCGCGCCGCCACCCCATGGACCAGCGCCATGCCGACAGCGAGTGACGCCGCCAGCGAGCGGAAGCCGGCAAAGTCGGATTCCACCACTTCCAGCCAAGCGTCCGAGAGCCGAACCAGCGGGCTGAAAGTGCTGTCGGTGACGGTGACGATGCGGGCCTTGCGCTCATGCGCCACCGCGACGAGATCGGGCGTGATCGAATTGTAGGGGCTGAAGGAGACCGCAAGCACGGCGTCCCGTGCGCCGATGCAGCCGATCTGGTCGAGTGCGGAGGAGCCGACATTGTCGACCAGCACGTTGCGCACGCCTTGCTGCGACAGTGTCAGCGACAGATAGGCGGTGACCGGAAAGGCGCGCTTGGAGCCGATGACATAGATCAGCTCGGCGGCCGCCAGCAGCGTTACCATCTTGTCGAAACTCGCGACGTCGAAGCCGGCTTCGATGCGGCCAAGCGAGGCCTGCGATGCGCCGACCATGCCGTGCAGGAAATGCAGATTGGGCTCCGTCTCGGTGCGCGGTTCGCCGCGCCCTTCCGGCCATGAGCCCTTGATGTGCTCCTTGAACAGGCCCTGGAAATCGGAAAAGCCGGAATAGCCGAAGATCTGGGCAAAGCGCACCAGCGTCGAGGGCTGCACGCCGGCCTGTGCCGCAACCTGCGCGATGGTGCCGAGCGCGACGTCGCTCGGATGCTGCCACAGGAAGATTGCCACCTGGCGCAGCCGCTTGGGGAAATGCACCGTGCCCGACGACAGCACCGCGCGTAGCTCCTCATAGGTCTGCGGCTGGATGTAGCCAAGCGCGGCCAGCGAGCGTCCGCGCTTGCGCGTCGCCGCCTCGTCGGTGCTGGACCGTCCGGATGCCTTGCTTGCCCCACTCATGATTTCAGGCTAGCGCGATACGATCGTTTTACAATATGAAAATTGGAAATCGTATTCGAAAGCGGTGTGCCGGGAGGAGCTTGAAAATGGTCTACGCAACATCGGACGGATCAGCCGGCAAGCGGCTGCGGGTCGGCATGGTCGGCGGCGGCCGCAATGCCTTTATCGGCGCCGTGCATCGGCTGGCCATGCGCCTCGACGACCAGATCGTGCTGGTCGCCGGCGCGCTGTCGTCGGACCCGGAAAACGCCGCCGCGTCGGCCGCCGAGATCGGCATCGCGCCGGAGCGCAGCTATGCCGATTACCATGTCATGGCAAAGGCGGAAGCTGCTCGGCCGGACGGCATCGAGGCGGTGGTCATCGTCACGCCCAACCATCTGCACGCGCCGATCGCCACGGCCTTTCTGGAGGCCGGCATCAACGTCATCTGCGACAAGCCGCTGTCGACGACGCTGGATGAGGCCGAGGCGCTGGTGGCGCTGGCGCGGGAGAAAAAGCGTCGCTTCGTCGTCACGCTCAACAACACCGGCTACGCCATGGTCCGCCAGGCGCGCGAGATGGTGGCGGCGGGCGCGCTTGGCCGCATCGTGTCCGTGCATGGCGCCTACATCCAGGACTGGCTGACCAAGCCGATCGACGCCGAGGGCCAGAAGCAGGCGGAGTGGCGCACCGATCCGGCGCGCGCCGGGCAGTCCGCGGTGCTGGCCGATATCGGCGTGCATGCCTTCAACCTGGCAAGCTATATCTCCGGCTGTGAGGCCGAGACGGTGTCGGCGGATCTGTTCACTGCCGTGCCGGGACGCCGGCTCGACGACAATGCGCATGTGCTGGTGCGCTGGACCGGCGGGGCGCGCGGCACGATCCTCGCCAGCCAGACCTCGCCCGGCCACTACAATGATCTCTCGGTGCGCATCTATGGCGACAAAGCCGGGCTCGAATGGTCGGGCGGCCGGCCGGAAGAACTGCGCTTCTCCATCTACGGCGAGGAGACCCGCACGCTGGTGCGCGGCGGCCATGGCTCGACCACTGAGAGCCAGCGCGTGTCGCGCATGCCGGCGGCGCATCCGGAGGGATATATCGAGGCCTTCGCCAATTTCTACCGCGACGCCGCCGATATCATTCGCGCCCATCGCTCTGGTGGGGTGGTCGATCCGGCGCGTGCGGCGCAGGTGCCCGACGTTGTGGATGGCGCGCGCGGGGTGAAGTTTGTTGCTGCGGCGGTGGAGTCGAATGCGGCGGGTGGGACATGGACTTCGGCGCGGTTTGGGTGAGGGGCTGATGCGGATGTAGAGGCCAGCCGCCTAGGGCGGTCCCCCACTCCGTCTCGGCTTCGCCGATCCACCTCTCCCCCACATTCGTGGGGGAGAGGAAATCCCAAGCTTTTTGATGGGAAATGAAACCCAAGTCTTTCGATGCAGTGACTCCGGCGGTTGGCGTTTCCTCTCCCCCATGAACATGGGGGTAGAGGTGGCTCGGCGAAGCCGAGACGGAGTGGGGGACTGACGCTGCCCTAAGGGATTGACCTGCCGAAGGCGCTACCGCCGCCGCAGCAGACCTGGCAGCGGCGGGGCGCCAAGTACTCTTCGGTCGCTTTACTGGGCAAAACGCTGCTATGCATGTGTTAATCATGATATGGGTTGTTCATTGTCAGAGCATCGGCCCAGCCGTATTCGGTAACAATGCGCAACTTGTCTCTCTTCCTTGCTGCCAGCCTCGGCTGCCTCGTTCTCTCGGCGGTTTCCTTCGGCGCTCCGCAAGGCCTGCTCGTCACCCTGTTCCCGGACAGCAATGCAGCGAAGGTGGCGCAGTGCAGAAGCCTACTCAAAATCCGTTTCGACACGGGCGAATGGCCGGACAAGGGCGCGGCTGACTACATGCGCTATGACGAGTGCTACTATCTGATCTGTGGCGGAACCAGGCCGAGCGCTTGAAGGCTTGGTGCAGCTATCCCTTGATCGCCGAGCCGACGATGGAATCGACGAAGAAGCGCTGCAGGACGGCGAACAGGATGAGCGGCGGCAGCACGGCCAGCGTCGCGCCGGCCATCACCAGGCCGGTGTTGACCGCGCCCCTGTTGTAGCTCAGCAACCGGCTCAGGCTGATGACGATCGGATAGGCGTCGGCATTGCCCTGCAGCACGGTCAGCGGCCACAGATAGCTGTTCCAGTGATAGACGAAGGCGAAGAGGGCCAGAGCCGCGATTGCGGGGGCGACGCTCGGCGCGACGATCTTGTAGAGGATCAAGAACTCCGAGGCGCCGTCCATGCGCGCGGCGTCGATGAGCTCGTCGGGCACGCCGGAGATGAACTGGCGCATCAGGAAGATGCCGAAAGCATTGGCGAGATTGGGCACGATGATGCCGGCGAGGCTGGCGTTGAGGCCGATCGAGCCGACCAGGCGATAGAGCGGGATCAGCGTCACGATCGGCGGCAGGAACATGGTGGCGATCAGCACAGAAAACAGCAGCGACTTGGCGGGGAAGTGGTATTTGGCGAAGGCGTAGCCGGCCATCATGCTGGTCAGCAGAATGCCGGCGGTGGTGATCGAGGCGATGACCAGAGAATTCCACATCGAGCGGCCAACATTGACCACGCCCGACACCTTCTCATAGGCGTCGAAGCTCGGCGTAAGGGGGATCCACACCGGCGGCACCTGCATGCTCTCGGCCGGCGTCTTGAGGCTCGACAGCACCATCCATACCAGCGGGAAGGCCGAGGCGACGGCGACCAGCAGCATCAGCGTCGCCAGCAGCGCCTTGCGGCCGGACGGGCGCCGGCGCGACAGCCGGCTCGACGATCCCGCGCTCATTCGTCGTTCTTCCGGTTGGCGAAGGCAAACAGCGCGCAGACGACGACAATCAGCGAAAGCATCAGCATGACCGCCATGGCCGAACCCAGTCCACCCTGCGCACGCTCGATGCCGACGCGGCGGATGTGGTAGGTGAGCACATTGGTCGAGCCGACCGGCCCGCCCTGCGTGATCAGGGCAACCGGCTCGAACACCTGCACGGCGTTGATGATGGCGATGACGGCGCTGAACAGAAGCGTGCGCCGCATCAGCGGCAGGGTGATGAAGCGGAACTGCTCGAAGCGGCTGGCGCCATCGAGCTTCGCCGCCTCGTAGAGGCTGCCTTGGATCTGCGTCAGCCCGGCGATCGCCAGCACGGTGAAATAGCCGACCTGCTGCCAGACATTGAGGAAGACGATGGAGATCAGCGCCGAGCGCGGTGACGACAGAAAGGGCTGTGGTCCCACGCCGATTAGACCGAGCATCTGATTGAGCGGGCCTTCGCTCGGCGAATAGAGTTTCGACCAGACCAGCGCCACGGCGATCATCGGCACCATGTAGGTGGCAAACAGCACCGTGCGCAGCGCCGTGCCGCCGGCGACATCGCGCTGGTAGACCATCAGCCCAAAGGCCACCGACAGCGGCAGGATGAGGATGACGGAGAGCGCGGTGTAGATCGCGGTGTTAGCCAGCGCGCCCTTGAAGTCGCGGCCGACCGAGGAGACCCCAAAAATCTCGCGGAAATTGTCGAGGCCGATAAAGCCGGCGCTGGAAAACGGTGTCTGCGTCGACCAGTCCTGGAACGACAGCCAGACGGTGAGCAGCATCGGCAACAGGACGAAGATGCCGATCAGCGTCACGGCGGGCGCCAGCATGATGCCCGCCGAGGCACGGTACCTCTGAATCATTATTTGGCGGCGCGCTCCAGGATCGAAATGGCGTCGGCCTGCGCCGTCGCCTGCGCATCCTTGGCCGAGACCTGGCCATACTGCAACGCCTCGAGCGTCTGCTGCAGCGATTCCGAGAATTCCTGGCCGCCGGGCACGACAGGGAACGGCTTGGCATCGGTGAGCACGCTGACATAGCCGGAGAGGAATTCCGAGCCGAGCTTGTCTTTGTGCGCCTCGATGTCGGAGAGGCGTGAGGGCAGGATGCCCATCGACATCAGGATATCCGACATCGCGGAAGCACCGTTCTTGCCGGACTTTGGATTGTTCAGCCAGGCGAGGAAGTCCCACGCCGCCTTCTGCTCGGCGGCACCTGCATTGGCGTTGACCACGGTCATCCAGGAGTAGGATATCGAATGCGGCTTGTCGCCGCTCGGGCCGACGGGAATCGGCGCCGTTGCAATGTCGGCGAACTTGTCGCCCATGCCGGCCTTCAGCGCGCTCTCCCACCAATTGGCCATGATGATCATGCCGGTCTTGCCGGAGACGAAATTGTCGAGGAAGGGGCCGGTGGTGTTGGCGTCGGCTGTCGCCATCGAAGGCACGCTGGCGCCCGACTTGATCAGGTCTTCATAGAGCTGGAAAGTCTCGGCGGCCTGCGGGCTGTCCAGCACCGGCTTGCCGTCCTTGACCAGGTCGCCGCCATTGGAGACCAGCAGCGAGGCGAAGGGGTGGACGACGCCGGCGGCCCAGGAATTGATCATGCCGAACCCTTGCCGTCCCGCATCCTTGTTGGTCAGCTTCTTGGCCGCGTCCTTGAACTCGTCCCAGGTCTTGGGTGGCGCCGCGATGCCGGCCTGCTTGAACAGCGCCTGGTTGTAGTTCAGCGCGTAGACGTCGATTTCGTTGGGGATGCCGTAGAGCGTGCCGCCGGCCGAAGCGGCGCTGGTGATGCCCGCCGGCCATGCGCCCTTGACCTCGCCGGCCACCGCATCGGGGGCGGGCGCGACCAGCTTGTCGCGGGCGAGTTCCGGCAGCCACAGATCGTAGATGCCGCCGATGGTCGGGCCGTCCGCGCCACCACCTTGCGAGCGCAGCGTGGTCAGGAGATCGCCGAAGGGAACGGCGCGCACGGTGACACTGACATCCGGATTGGTCTTGGCGAAATCCTTGGCTGCGGCTTCCAGCAGCGCGACCGTCTCCGGCGACCAGTGGGTGAGGTAGGAGATGTTGACCGATTGCGCCCAGCCGGTGGCGGGCAGGATGGCGAGGCCCGCGGCCAGTGCCAGTTTCGAAGTCCAAGCAAACGACATTCCTCATCCTCCCTATCGGTTCACATGAGGTTATGACAAGTCAGCGCGGCGACGCAAGGGCTTGCTGGCGAAAAAGTCTCACATGGTACGGTCACAGATTTCTTTGCGGCGCTGGAATGTGGATATTTATCGTTAGATAACAAATGGATGCAGGTACTGCAATGTCGTGAGCGGGCCAACACCGCCATTCCTGAGGCGTAGCAGACCCCTTGCGAATACCGCTATGTCGTTATAATGACTTTTGCTGAACCAATGACTTCTCACGGCACGGGAACGCCGCGGGACACAATGGGAGACTGGCAATGAGCATGCTTTCACTTCACCGGCGCGCAGCGCTTAGGCTGATCGGCGGCCTTGCCGCCGCCTGCGCCGGCGTCTTTGCCTCATTGCCGGCGCGAGCCGCCGACAGCACGGTGACGCTGTGGAGCTGGCGCACCGAGGACGAGGCGGCGATGCGCCGCATCTTCGATGCCTTCGAGGCGAAGAATCCCGGCATCAAGGTCGCCATTCAGTTCACGCCGGATGCCGACTACCAGAACCGGCTGAGCACGGCGCTGCGCGGCGGGCGCGGGCCCGACATCGCGCAGCTCAAGGCCTATGGCGAATTGCAGCCCTTCGTCGAGGCCGGCTATCTCGACGCGCTGGACGACAGCGTGCCGGAGCTGAAGAATATGGAGGACGCGGCGCTTGGCGGCGCGCGCGGCCGCAGCGACGGCAAGCTCTATGGCGTGCCCTATTCGGTGCCGATGATGGGCGTCTTCTACAACCAGGATATTTTCGCCGCCCAGGGCATCGAGATCCCCAAGACCTACAAGGATTTCACCGCTGTCTGCGAGAAGCTGAAGGCGGCCGGCATCACGCCGATCGCCACCGGCGGCGCCAACGGCTCGGCCTGGGAACTGGAGATCGCCGTCGGCGTCGTCGGCCCGACCGTCTATGGTCCTGAATTCTACGACGAGATGATGAGCGGCAAGGCGACCTTCGAGGATCCGCGCTATGTGGCGGCGCTGAAGCGCTTCGCCGAGCTGAAGCCGTATTTCCCCGACGGCTTCGCCGGCATCGACTACACCACCGCCACGCAGCAGTTCATCGGCGGCAAGGCGGCGATGTTCCTCGGCGGTTCGTTCGAGAACGGCAGCTTCAAGGCGCAGAACCCGAAGCTGAAATTCTCGATCTTCCCGTTCCCCGCCGACGATGCCGGGGCAAAACTCTACACCTCGGCCTTCTCCGACGGCTCCTATGGCCTGGTCTCCGAGAGCCAGAACAAGGAAGCCGCGACCAAGGTGCTGGGCTTCATGGCTTCGGCAGAGTTCGCGCAGATGTTCGCCGACGAGCTCGGCTGGCCGCCGGCCCGCACGGATGTGACGGTGAAGGATCCAGTGCTGGCCGCGATGATGGAGATGGCGAAGAATTCGACGCCGTATCTGACGCTGGTCGGCTTCCGCTGGCAGTCGCCGACGGCGTCTTCGGTGCTGCAGTCGGAGATCATCGACATGGTCGAAGGCAACATCGCGCCGGAGAAGCTGGCGGCCGACATGCAGGCCGCGGTCGCCACCTGGTTCAAGCCGAAGCAGTAGGCGCGGCCGGTCGCAAAAGCGGCCGGCCTCTCACGGACCAGAAAAGCGCATGAGCACCCTTCGCCGCACCAGCAGCCTTCGCCGCACGCAGCAGCGCATGGCCGTGCTGTTCACCCTGCCGGCGCTGGCGGTCTATGCGCTGTTCGTCCTCTATCCCCTGGGGATGTCGCTCTGGGGCAGCTTCTTCGTCTGGAAGGGGCTGCGCATGGTCGAGTTCGCCGGCCTGTCGAATTTCTCAAGGCTGTTCGTTTTCCCCAGCGGCGCGCGGCTCTACGGCGCGCTGTGGCACAACACCGCCTGGTTCTTCGGCATCATGCTGTTCCAGAACGGAATCGGGCTTTTGTTCGCCTGGCTGCTGTTCCTGCGCGACAGGGGTGCTGCGTTCTTCCAGTCGGTGTTCTTCTTTCCGGCGGTGCTGAGCCCGGTCATCGTCGGCGCGCTGTGGCGGTTGCTTTTGGCACCGGGCGGCGTCGTCGAATGGGCGCTGAACGGGCTTGGCCTGCACCAGGGCAGCCTGACCGTGCTCGGCAACAGCCACACCGCGCTCGCCATGCTGATCGCCGTCGATGCCTGGAACTGGATGGGCCTGCCGGTGCTGATCTACACGGCAGGTCTGCGGCAGATTTCCGGCCAGATTTTCGAGGCGGCAAAACTTGACGGCGCCGGCAATGCGCGCATGCTGTTCTCGATCGCGCTGCCGCTGCTGATGCCGGCGCTGGGCACGCTGACGACTTTGTCGTTCATCAACACCTTCAACCAGTTCGACCTCGTCTATGTCATGCAGGGCGTGCAGGGCAATCCGAGCTATTCGACCGACACGCTGGTGACGTACTTCTACCGGCTGGCCTTCGGCGCGGAAGGTGCTGTCGGCATCACCGATATCGGTCTGGCTTTGGCGCTCGGCACCGTGCTGTTTTTGATCCTCAGCATCGGCACGCTCATGATGCTGCGCTTCTTCGACCGCCGCACGGTGCAGCTATGAGCGCGCTGGCGATTTCACAAAGACCGGCCATCTCTCGGCAGCTGGCGCGGCTGCCCGGCTGGACGGTGCTGGTCGTTTGGACGGCGGCCGTGCTGTTGCCGCTCTACATCCTCATCGTCTCCTGTTTCAAGACCACGGCCGAGATCTACGACAACAGGCTCGGCCTGCCGCAAAGCTTTGCCTTCGACAATTTCATCAACGCCTGGACGCGCGCCGATCTCGGCCAGAATTTCATCAACAGCCTGATCGTCACGGGCGGCGCCGTCATCCTCACCATCGTCGTCTCGGCGATGGCCGCCTATCCGCTCAGCCGCTACAAGCTTGGCTGGAATGCCATCATGCTCGGCCTGTTCCTGTCCGGCATCATGCTGCCCATCCGGTTGGCCTCGGTCGAACTGTTCACGCTGATGCGCAATCTCGGCCTGCTGGATTCGCTGACCGGGCTGATCCTGGTCTATTCGGCGATCCGCATTCCCTTCGCCGTCTTCATCTTCGCCAATTTCATGCGCGTCTTGCCCTCCGAGTTGGACGAGGCGGCGCGCATGGACGGCGCCGGCGAGGTCCGCATCCTGTTCCAGATCATCCTGCCGATGGTCAAGCCGGCGGTGTCGATCGTGGCAATCTTCACCGCGATCGCGGTGTGGAACGATTTCTTCTTCCCGCTGATCTTCATCTTCGACGACCGCTACAAGACGGTGCCGCTGGCGATCAGCGTCTTCGTCGGCCAGTTCCGCACCGACTGGGGCCTGGTGTTCGCCTCGCTGGCGATATCCATGGCGCCCATCCTGATCATGTATTGTCTGCTGGCGCGGCAGATTCGCGAAGGCGTCGGCACCGGAGGGGGCATGAAATGATCGAAGACAGGATTTATGCGGCGAAATCCATCCTGGTGGTCGGCGCACACGCCTTCGATGC
Organism: Mesorhizobium sp. M0771; assembly: GCF_040320155.1. NCBI lineage: Bacteria > Pseudomonadati > Pseudomonadota > Alphaproteobacteria > Hyphomicrobiales > Phyllobacteriaceae > Mesorhizobium > Mesorhizobium sp. M0771. Next base: position 262,197 of record NZ_JAMYPC010000007.1, read on the forward strand.
CGAGGTGATGGCCGGGCCGCTGGCGGCCGCTGCCGTCAAGCGCGGCGCCACGGTGACCTTCCTGCATCTGACCATGGGTGAGCAGGGCCATCCGTACCTGGTTCCCGCGCATTATTGCGTGCAGAAGGAAGAGGAAGCGGGCAGCGCGGCGGAGCGGCTCGGCGTCGCCATGCGTAGCTTTGGCCTGCGCGACGGCTTCCTGCCCACAGACGATCAGACGGCGCTCGAAGTGGGCGACATCATTCGCGAGCTGAAACCCGAGATCGTCATCACCCATTGGCATGGCAGCTGGCACAAGGACCATCGCGCCGCCGCGCATTTGACGAAGACCGGTATCTTCTTCGCCGGACTGCCGACCGTTGCCAGCGACCATCCGGCGCACACGCCGCAACTGCTGCTGTTCGGCGAGAACTGGGAGGACGATGACGGCTTCCGGCCCGAGCATCTCGTCGATGTCAGCGACGGGTTCGAGGCCTGGCGCGACGCGGTCATGGAGTATGAGCTGGCGCGCGGCCTGAGCAGCTTCCCCTATGTCGACTATTACAGTTCGCTCTACCGGCTGCGCGGCTGCCTGCGTGGCACGCGCCATGCGCAGGCCTTCGCGGCGGCGTCGCATTCGTGGAATGCCGGCAGCGGCCTGTTCTCGCTCCCCTTCGGCAAAGGGTCCGGTCGATGAGGCGGGTACTCGCCATCGATCTCGGCGGCACCAATCTGCGCGCCGCCGTATCTACGGGCGATGTCGGTGCGTTGGAGGCGCTGGGCAGCGAGCCGGCGCCGGCAACCCTTGATGCCTTCATTGCGCGCATCGACGCGCTGTGCGCTGAGGCCGGGTCGGTCTCAGCGCTTGGCATCGCGGTGCCGGGTCTGGTCGAGGGCTCAATCTGCCGCTGGATCCCCAACTTGCCGTTCCTCGACGGCGTCGATATCCAGCCGCTGTTTCCCAAACTGCGCGTAGCGCTCGGCAATGACGCGCAGATTGCGCTGCTGGCGGAGGCTGTCGAAGGCAGTGCGAAAAACATGTCGGAAGCGATCCTGCTCGCCATCGGCACCGGCATCGGTTCGGCGGTGCTGGCCAATGGCCGCATCGTTGCCGGCGCGCATGGCGGCGCCTGCTCGTTCGGCTGGGCCTGCGCCGACGTGAGGGATCATGGTGAAGAGCGCAGCGGCTGGCTGGAGCGCGTCGCGTCGGGCCGGGCGCTTGATGCCCTTGCCGGACAGATCGGCCTTGCCGACGGCCGCCAGCTGATCGCCGCTGCCCAGGCCGGCGAACTGGCCGCACTCACCTTGCTTGAACTGCCGGCGCGACAGCTCGGCACCGCGCTTGCAGGCGCTGTCGCGCTGCTCGATCCGCAAGCGGTTCTGATTTCGGGTGGTTTGGCGGAGGCGCTGGATGTGATCCGGCCGCCGCTGCTTGCAGCGCTGCGACGCCAACTGCCGCCGCATCTGCGCGGCATCGACGTCAAGCCCGGAAAATTCGGTCCCCGCGCCGGCCTCGTCGGCGCGGCGCTGGCCGGCGCCGTTGGGCAAGGGTGGAGGCATGTGCGATGAGCGAAGCAAGCTTTCAGCAGCCGGACCGCAGACGGCCGGAGCCGCTCTGGTATCAGGTCGAAGAGGCGATCCGCGCCATCGTCAAGAGCGGCGAATGGGCAACGGGCGACCAGATCCCGGCGGAGGACAGGCTGTGCGCCCTGTTCGGCGTCAGCCGCATCACGCTGCGCCACGCCTTGCGCAACCTCGAGGAGGCAGGACTGCTCAGGCGCGAACATGGCCGCGGCACGTTCGTGCGCTCGACCACGCTGGTCGCCGGCACGCGCGAGCTGACCAGCTTCACCCAGGAGATGGGCAATATGGGCGTGGTCGCGGGCTCGCGCCTGCTCGACTGCAGCCTGACCACCGCCAACGCGGCGGCTGCCGGCGCGCTGGAGATCGAGGAAGGCGATCCGGTGGTGCGCATTCGCAGGCTGCGGCTCGGCAACAACGAGCCGATCGGCATTCAGACGGCGCAGCTGTCGGCCGTGCGCGTGCCGGGCTTCCTCGATGCCGGCCTGCTGCAGGGCTCGCTCTACGAGGCGCTGGAGCGCCATTACGGCATCGTGCCGGTGGCGGCGCGGGAAAACTACCGGGTCGGCGCGGTCGGCGCGGCGGACGCCGAACTGCTCGACCTCGCTGTCGGCAGCCCGGCCTTCGTCGTCGAACGCATCACCACCGACGAGCGCGGCCCGTTCGAATTCACCGTCTCGATCATGCGCGGCGACCGCTACGAAATCCGCTCGACGCTGCGCGCCGGACGCGTGCCGCTGAACCCGAGAAGCTGATCCATTCCAGACCGACACAGCAAACAGGAGTACCCACGTGTCCGATCTCTACATCCACCGTCTCGCCGCCCTCATCGACCAGGCTGCGAAAGCCAATGAAGAGGCCTTTGGCCAGGCCGCCAGCCGCTTTGCCGACTCGCTCGAGGGCGGCGGGCTGGTGCATCTCTATGGCTCCGGCCATTCGGTGCTGCCGGTGCAGGAAGTGTTTCCGCGCTATGGCAGCTATGTCGGCTTCAACCCCCTGACCGACCCGCGCGTGATGTGGCACAATGTGCTCGGCGCCGGCGGCGTGCGCGAGCTTTTGTGGCTGGAGCGTACGGAAAGATACGCCGAAAAATTCCTCGACCACCAGCCGCTCAACAAGGGCGATTCGATCATCATCTTCGGCCATAGCGGCCGCAACTCGTCGGGCATCGACACCGCGCTCTACGCCAGGAAGCGCGGCATCTTCGTCGTCGCTGTCACCAGCAAGAACAATCTGGACAAGCCGGCGACGCACTCGTCCGGCAAGCGGCTGGCGGATGCCGCCGACCTCGTCATCGACACCTGTTCGCCGATCGAGGACGCCATCGTGCCGGTCGAGGGCTGGAGCCGGCCGGTGTCGGGCTCATCGACGGTGCTTGCCATGATCCTGGCGCATGAGCTGATCGCGCGCACGGCCGAGCAGCTCGCCAAGCGCGGCATCGAACTGCCGGTCTTCGCCTCGCCGACCATTGCCGGCGTGACGCTGCACGACACCGACGTCATCTACGGCGTCTACCGCGAGCGCATGCTGGAGGCGCAGCAGAAGCACCTGCCGACCTTCCAGGCAACGATGCGCGGAGAGTGAAAAAAGGGAGGCCCGGCACATGCCGGGCCTCCGACGTCTCGTTCCGCAATTCCTATCCTCTCAACGCCGCTTCGGGCGCCCGGCAGGCGATTTGTTGCCGCGCGGGCCGCTCTGAACCGGCGTGTTGCCCTGGTTTTCCTCCGACAGCTTGCGCCAGCGGGCAAGGCGCTCAGGGTCGAGCGTACCCGCCTTCAACGCAGCCTGCACCGCGCAGCCCGGTTCGTGGACATGGGTGCAGTCGCGGAACTTGCACAGCGGTGCGAGCTCGGTGATTTCGGCAAACAGCGTGTCGATGCCGGATGCGACGTCGCTGACATGCAGCGTGCGCATGCCCGGCGTGTCGATTACCCAGCCGCCACCGGCGATGGGGTGCAGCGACCGCGCCGTGGTGGTGTGGCGACCCTTGGCATCGTGCTCGCGAATGCCCGCAGTCTGTTGCGGCGATTGCTGCGCCGCTCCGGCCAGCGTGTTGACCAGCGTCGATTTGCCGACGCCGGAGGAGCCGACCAGCGCCACCGTCTGCCCTGCGCCACACCAGGGAGCAAGCGCCGCTGCGGCATCGGCGACGCGCGGGTTCAGCGTCACTACGGGCAAACCACGCTGAAGGGCGGCAGCCTGGCTTTGGTATCTCTCGGCATCGTCAGCGGTGTCGGCCTTGGTCAGCAGGATCACCGGCGTCGTTCCGGCCTCGTTGGCCAGCGCCAGATAGCGCTCGAGCCGGGCGATGTTGAAATCGGCATTGCAGGACGTCACGATGAACAGCGTGTCGACATTGGCCGCGGCCAGCTGCGGGATCCTGCCGCCCTGGGTACGGCGCTCCAGCACCGTCTTGCGGGTCAGCCGGCGGAGCAGCAGATGTGTATGCTGCTCGACCAGCACCCAGTCGCCGACGGCGTAGTCGCCGGTGTTGGCATTGGCCGGCAGCGTCAGATCCACTGGCCCTGCCCGGGACAGGCCGGCCAGGCGGTCGCGGTGCACCGAGGCGATGCGCGTCGGCACGAGGTCTGCCTCATCGGCTTCAAGCTGGTCGCCGAAGAAATCCGTCCAGCCCAGGCTTGCGAGGGAGGCCGTCACGGCTTTGACCAGGGGGACGGCGTCACAGACATCGGAGAGTATCCTTTGGCAAATGGGCGCGGACCCTCGGGGCGGTTGTTCAAGCCGTGTATGGGCGGCATGGCGGCATTTGGCAAGCCGAACCGCGCCGATGGCCGAGCCGTTTCGCGCACCACGTTGGAACGCATCGCGGCGGTGGTTCGCTGAACGTCACCAGACACGGAACCCTATCGTGGCACCTATCCGCGTCACGTGCGTCGAGGGTCGTTCAACATTGAGGAAAAATCCTATGCGCTTACGCCCCGTTATTCTCAATGTCTGCAACACGGAAGGGCGAACCGGAGCGCCTGGCGGCCATCAACCGGGAGCTGAGGCGGCTCGACCCGGATCTGGTCGCCTTTCAGGAGGTCGTCCAGACAGCCGATGTGAAATTCCTCGATACGCTGCCCGATGGTTTGGATTTGCATGCAACGCATCAAGCCTCTTCGTCGACCTCGAAGTTGGCAGGGACGGCTGAGGATGGCAGGTCGAGAAGCCCGCCAAAAGGGGGAGGGGATGGCCGGTACCGCAGGGGGCGGGGGGTTGGGATGGGGTTGCCTGAAGCACCGGCCAAAGCGGGACAAGTCCCACGCCCACAAGCTAGCAGAGCTTGGATCGGTTCATATGGTGTGATCGCGGAACTGGCGCAAAAGCGCTTTCACATCCCCGCGCAGGCGTCGGCAACGAGCCCGCAACCGGGGGTTTCCGGTCGGTTGGTGGATTGCGCAAGCGTCGGTTGAAGGCGCTGCGGGAGGCTGTCGTTTTTAGTGCGGTTCGAGTGCTATGCGCTCAGCGACAGGTGCTCAAGGCAGGGCAATCGCGTGGCGCCACCACATGCGATTGTCCTGCTTACGCCACCGGCAGCGTTCGCCCCGCAATCAGATCCGCAGCCTTCTCCGCAATCATGACCACGGCGGCGTTGGTGTTGGAGGACACGATGCTTGGCATGACCGAGCTGTCGCAGACACGCAGGCCTTGCAGACCGCGCACGCGCAGCTCGGGATCGACGACGCTGTCGGCATCGCCGCCCATCCGGCAGGTGCCGACTGGGTGATAGGCGCTGCGGCCATGTTCTCGGGCGAAGGCTTCGAGTGCTGAGCGCCCCTGCATCGCCTTGCCGGGCAGATGCTCGCGGCTGATGTATCTGGCGAAGGCTGGCTGCGACAGGATTTCGCGGCTGATCTCGATGCCGTCGATGGCGCGTTCGAGATCATAGCGCTCGGCGAACGGGTTGGGGTCGATGATGGGCGCATCGCGCAGGTCCGCGGACTTGAGCGTGACGCTGCCGCGCGAACGCGGGCGCACATGGTAGGAGTTCAGCGTGCAGCCATTGCCGCCGGGAACCGAGCCGATGCCTTCCTCGACGCCGGCGCCGGGCAGGAAATGGAACTGGATGTCCGGCGTCTTCTCCGCGCGGTCGCCCCACCAGAAGCCGCCGGCCTCTACAATGTTGGAGGCCACCGGCCCCTTGCCGAACAGCGCATATTCAAGACCGGCGACCGCTTGCCAGCGCTTCTTCTTGTAACGGTCGATGCCGTGCGGTCCGTTGAGCTCGGCGACGACATCGACGTCCATGTGATCGTGCAGATTCTGGCCGACGTTTTTGGAATCGTGGACCACCTTGATGCCGTGCTGGCCGAGATGCACGGCCGGGCCGATGCCGGACAGCATCAGCAATTTCGGCGAGCCGATGGCGCCGGCGGCGACGATGACTTCGCGCTCGGCGCGGAGCAGTTCGGTGCGGCCATTGACGATGATCTCTACACCGATGGCGCGGCCGTTCTCGACCACGATGCGGCTGACCGAGGCGTCGGTGCGTAGCGTCAGATTCTTGCGGCCGAGCGCCGGCTTCAGATAGGCGACCGCCGTGCTCGAGCGTTTCCCCCGACGCGTCGTCGTCTGGTAGAAGCCGGCGCCCGCCTGCTCACCGGCGTTGAAGTCGGCGCGGAAAGGAAGGCCCGCCTGCTGCGCGGCCTTGACGAAGATGCGGGTCAGCGGATGCGGCGCGCCGCTGGAGACGCCGAGCGGGCCGTCAGTGCCGTGCTGCGCATCGGCAAAAGTGTCGTTGCCCTCGGAGCGGACGAAGTAGGGCAGCACGTCGGCATAGCTCCAGCCTGCACAGCCATCGTCGGTCGCCCAGCCATCGTAGTCCTGCGGGCAACCACGGGTGAACACCTGGGCGTTGATCGAGGAGCCGCCGCCGAGCACACGCGCCTGCGGATAGACCATGGTGCGGCCGTCGATCTCCTTGCCGGGCGCGGTGTCATAACCCCAGATCAGCGGCCCCGACGTCATCTTGAAGAAGCCGACCGGCAAATGGATGTAGCGGTCGGTGTCGGGCGGACCGGCCTCGAGCAGCACGACGGACACGTCCGGGTCCTCGCTCAGCCGGGCGGCCAGAATGCAGCCAGCCGAACCGCCGCCGACAATGATGTAATCCGTCATTTCCCCTCCCGGGTTCTCTTTGTTGGAGCATGATCTCCGGACAAAACGGTTTCCCGATTTGTCCGAGAAAACCGGTTCCCACTTCTAGGGATCATGCTCCGGCGGGCGATGAAAATCACCGCCCCTTCCTCTTGCGCGCGACGATCTCAAGTCGCTTGTGCCACGTCAAGAGAAAGGGTATGGTTATCGTGTTGAAGGGTTGTCGTACAAGTGGAGGAGCTTGACGATCCTCACCAGGAGGTCCCGGCCGCGCTCCCTGCGCAAGATGCCGGGCGGAACAGAATTCAATCGGGAGGTTTCGAGGTATGAACGACACGAAGAATTTTGCGGTCAACCGGCGCACGCTGATGATGGGCGCCACCGCCGGCGTGGCGGCACTCGCCATGCCGAGCGTGCTGCGCGCGCAGGACAAGCCGACGCTGGTGACGTCGATCCGCTCGCTGTCCAACCCCTATCACGCGGTGTGGAAGACCGGCGCGGAAGCGTATGCCAAATGGGCCGGGCTGGAACACGTCACGCTGGTTTCGGAAGGCAACAGCGAGAAGGGCATTGCCGACATCAAGGCGATGCTGGCCAAGACCGGCGGCAACATGGTGCTGAATTCCGATCCCAACGACACGCCCGATGCGCGCCCGATCGTCGAGGCCTGCGCCAAGGCCGGCGCCTATGTGGTGACGCAGTGGAACAAGCCTGGGGATCTGCACCCGAAGGATTTCAACCCGAACTATGTCTCGCATATCGAGTTCGACGGCATCGACAGCGGCAAGACCATCGCCGAGATCCTGTTCAAGACCATTGGCGGCAAGGGCGGCATCGTAGCGCTCGGCGGCCTGATCTCGACCACGGCGGCGATCGAGCGCAAGAAGGGCCTCGACGCAGCCCTTGCTGCCAACCCAGACATCAAGCTGCTCGACTTCCAGGTCGCCAACTGGAAGTCGACCGAAGCCTTCGACCTGATGGGCAATCTGCTCACCCGCTTCGGCGACGACATCAAGGGCATCTGGGCGGCCAATGACGATATGGGCTCGGGCGCTCTGGAAGCGCTGCGTGCCGAAAATCTCGCCGGCAAGGTGCCGATCGTCGGCGTCGACGGCATCAAGACGGCGGTCGATGCGGTGCGCACCGGCGAGTTCGCCTGCACCGTCACTTCGGATCCGTTCTGGCAGGGCGGCATGGGTCTGGCCATCGGCTACAACGCCAAGATCGGCAAGTTCGACCCAACCAAGGAGCCCGCGGAGCACCGTGAGTTCTACGGCAAGGCGGTGCTGATCTCGCACGACAATGTCGAGGAATATTACAAGACCAATGTCGATGCGAAGCCCGAGATCGACTGGAACGATCTGTGGGGCCGGGTCACCGGAGCAATCCGCACCTGATCCATCGGAGTGGGCTGCAACTCCCTGGCGGCCCGCTTCCTCCCGCAGCCGTCGCGATCCCCTTGTCGCGACGGCTGTCACCAGCAGACGGGAAGCGGTTTCTTGACAATCCATACAGAACCCCTGAAGTCCGTTTCGGACATCGAGCGGACGACGCCCATGACACCGTTCCCCGGCCGCATCGCGACATTCCTGGGCGGCAGGCGCTGGCGCAGCCTGGCGCCGCTGGCGGTGCTGATTGTACTCTGCGTACTCATCGCCATTGCCAACCCCAATTTCATCGAGCTGCGCAATCTGGTGCGGCTTGCGAATTCCGCCGCCGTGCCGCTGACGCTGGCGATGGGGCTGACCTTCATCATCCTGATGGGCAGCATCGACCTCGCAGTCGAAGGCACGCTTTCGGTGGCGGCGATGGTGCTTGTGCTGCTCGCCGCCAATGACGGCAACGGCAACGACTATGGCTGGTGGGCGGTGCTCGCTGCCATCGCCGCCGGCACCGCCATGGGCTTCGTCAGCGGTCTCGTCCAGACCATGCTGCGCATCCCGTCCTTCATGGGCACGCTCGGCATGTGGTTCATCGGCCTCGGCCTGTCGGTCTATATGCTGGGCGGCACGGCCATCAAGCTGAACGACGCCTCGATCCGCGACCTGGCCTTGCACCGTTTCCTCGGCCTGCCGGTGGCGGTCTGGGTCGCGTTCGGCGCCTTCCTGCTCGCCACTGTCATCCAGTACCACACCAAGCTCGGCCGCCACATATTGGCGATCGGCGGTGATGAGGATGTCGCCAAGCTCTCCGGCGTCAATGTCGTGCGCGTGCGCATCACCGCCTTTGCGCTGGCCGGGTTCTTCTTCGGCATTGCCGGCGTGCTGGCCGCAGCACAGCTCGGCCAGTCGCATGCCGTCATCGGCGACGGCAGGCTGTTTGCAGCGGTCACCGCAGTGGTCGTCGGCGGCACTGCTTTGACCGGCGGCGAAGGCGGCGTCGTCAACACGCTGATCGGTGTGCTGATCGTCACCGTGCTTGCCAATGGCATGATCCTGCTCGGCATCTCGCCCTACATCCAGCAGACGGTGCAGGGTCTGATGATCATCGCCGCGGTGGCGCTGTCGCTCGACCGTGTCCGCCTGAAAATCGTCAAGTGAACGCCATGCTGCAGGCGTCCAACATCATCAAGAATTTCCCCGGCGTCCAGGCGCTGCGCGACGTCTCCATCGAGGTGCGGCCCAATGAAGTTGTCGGGCTGATCGGCGAGAACGGCGCCGGCAAGTCGACGCTGATGCGGGTGCTAGCCGGCGGCTACCGGCCGGATGGCGGCTCGCTCACACTGGACGGCGAACAGCTGCGCATGCGCAACGCCCGTGATGCGGCCAGGCATGGCATCGGCATGGTGTTCCAGGAGCAGTCGCTGGTGCTCAACCTGACGGTCGCCGAAAACATCTATCTCGGCGAAGAGGACCGCTTCACCCGCTTCGGCCTCGTCAACTGGCGCGCCATGAACGCGGCGGCGCGGCGGCAACTGGCCAAGATCGGCATCGACATCGACGTCACCGCGCGCACCTCCGAACTCACCTTCGCCGCACGCCAGATGGTCGAGCTCGCCAAGGCGCTGACCCTGGAGGAAGTGGTCGAGCGGCAGTTGCTCATCCTGCTCGACGAGCCGACCTCGGTGCTCAACGCCGCCGATATCGAGGTGCTGTTCGCGCGGGTGCGCTCGCTTAAATCCCGCGCCAGTTTTGTGTTCGTCTCGCACCGCCTCGACGAGGTGCTCAACATCTCCGACCGTGTCTACACGATGAAGGACGGCGCGGTCGTCGCCGAGCACCGCGCAGCTGAAGTCACCGCGCCGGAGCTGCACGAGATCATGGTCGGGCGCGGCCTGCAGGCCGAATATTACCGCGAGGCCCGCCAGCTCGCGCCGCGCGATATCGTGATGGTCGAGGCCAAGGGGCTTGGCGCCAACGGTTACTATCACGGCGTCGATCTCTCGATCCGGGCCGGCGAGATTGTCGGCATTGCCGGCGTCGTCGGCTCCGGCCGCGAGGAGGTGACGCGCACCGTTGGCGGCTTCGTCCAGCATGATGCCGGCGAGATGAAAATCGCCGGCGATGCCGTGCGCTTCTCCTCGCCGGAGCCGGCTGTGCGCAAGGGCATCGGCTATGTCCCGCGCGAGCGCCGGCTCGAAGGGCTGGTGATGTTTCTGTCGATCGCGGAGAACATTTCGCTGGCCGATCTCTCCAGCGTCATGCGCCATGGCGCCATCGACTATGGCAAGGAGCGCCGGCTTGCCGCCGACTGGATCAAGCGGCTGCGCATCAAGGCGCCCGGCCCCGATGCCGCCTGCCGCAAGCTCAGCGGCGGCAACCAGCAGAAGGTGGTGCTGGCGCGCTGGATGACGGCGGGCTCGCGCATCCTGGTGCTCGACCATCCCACACGCGGGCTCGACGTCGGCGCCAAGGAAGAGGTCTACGAGCTGGTGCGCGATCTCTCCGCGCAAGGCGTGGCGATTCTTTTGATTTCCGACACGCTGGAGGAAACGATCGGCCTGTCGCACCAGGTGCTGGTGATGCGCGATGGTGCAATCACCGCGCGCTTCGATGCCAGTCCGGGCAACAAGCCGAACCAGGTCGATCTTCTCAGGGCAATGGTGTGAGCCGATGAATGAAGCGTTCTCCATCAGGCGGGTTTTCGAAGGCAAGTGGACGCAGGGCGCCATTCCGCTGGTGCTGCTTGTCGGCCTGCTTTTGATCATCGAGATCGCCGCGCCCGGCTTCCTCACCGGCGAAACCGTGGCGCTTTTGTTTGCCAACACCGCCGTGCTGTTCATCCTGGCGACCGGCGTCACCTTCGCCATTCTGCTCGGCGGCATCGATTTGTCGATCCAGGCGGTGGCGTCACTAGCCAGCGTCATCCTGGCGCAATTGCTGCCGTCGCTCGGCCTTGCCGCCTTTCCGGTGGCGATCCTGTCGGGGCTTGCCTTCGGCATCCTGAGCGGTGTCGTCCACGTCAAGCTGCGCGTGCCGTCCTTCGTCGCGACACTCGCCACCGGCGGCGTGGTCACCGGCCTGGCGCTCTGGGTCTCCAATGGCCGCGCCATCACCATCGAGGAGGCTGGTCGCGAAAACACCGCCTGGATCAACGCCACTGTCGCCGGCATTCCCGTGGTGGTGCTGATTTCGACGGTGATCGGCATCGCCGCCTTTCTGGCGCTGCGCTACACACGCTTCGGCCGCCAGGCGATCGCGGTCGGCGCCGGCGAGCCGGCGGCGTGGGCGGCGGGCATCAATGTCGACCGCACCAAGATCATCGCCTTTGCCGCGTCGGGTATGCTCGCGGCCATCGCCGGCGTCGTGCTGGCAGCCAGGCTGTCGAGCGGCTCGCCGGTGCTGGCCAACCAGCTGCTGCTGCCGGCCATCGCCGCCGTCATTGTCGGCGGCACGGCGATCACCGGCGGGCTCGGCGGCGTTGCCCGCACGGCGGTCGGCGCGCTGATCATCTCGATCGTGCGCATCGGCATGACCTTTGTCGGCGTCAATATCTTCCTGGAAAACATGGTGTTCGGCGCGGTGCTGATCGCTGCCGTCGCCATTACCATCGACCGCAGCAAGATCGCGGTCATCAAGTGATCCCGCCTCCCAGGCAAGCGCGGACAGGACGGGACCGCATCGGCGCGAGGCCGATGCGGTCCGGCCCGATCGGATCACATCGTGTCGAGGCCGATCAGCTCGATCTTGTAGCCGTCGGGGTCTTCGACGAAAGCGATGTGGGTGGTGCCGTGCTGCATCGGGCCGGGCTTGCGCGGGATCTTGGCGCCGCGCTTTTCCAGTTCGGCGCAGACGGCGTAGATGTCGTTGACGCCGAGCGCCAGATGGCCGAAGCCGGTGCCAATCTCGTAGGGTTCGTCGCGGCCCCAGTTCAGCGTCAGCTCGACGACGGCTTCCTTGTCCTCGGGGCCATAGCCGACAAAGGCGTTGGTGAACTTGCCGCCGGGGTAGTCGTCGCGACGCAGCAGGGTCATGCCGAGCACCTCGGTGTAGAAGGCGATCGACTTGTCGAGGTCGAGCACCCTGATCATGGTGTGCATATAGCGAAAGCCCGGGGCGTCGCTCATTGGGGGAGTCCTCCGAATTCTGTGATTTGCGGGTCTGATCATCCACATCGAACGCTTGACGGCAAAATGGCCTCGCTTGATGTTCTAAATCAGGGTTGTATGATAACACGACAACGCAGGTATTTGTCCAGTCGTTTTGCCGAGGGGCCCAGAGCCAATCCATGAATGCCGCGCCCTCCGCATCGCAGATCGCAGCCCTCGCCGGCCTGCTGCCGAACGGTGGGCTGCTGACCGATGAAGCGGATCTGGCGCGCTTCAGCCGCGATTGGTCGGGCGATCATTTCGGCCGGCCGCTGGCCGTGGCGCGGCCCTCTTCGGTGGAGGAAATGTCGGCGCTGATGCGGTTCTGCCATGCCGAGCGCATTCCGGTCGTGCCGCAAGGTGGCCTGACCGGACTCGTGGGTGCGGCGGTGGCGGCGGATGGCGGCGAGATCGTCATCTCGCTGGAGCGCATGAACAGGATCCGTTCGATCAGCCCGATCGACTTCGCCATGGTGGTCGAGGCCGGCTGCATCCTCGAGGACGCCAAGCGCGCCGCCGAGGAAAGCGACTGCCTGTTGCCGATCACCTTTGGCGCGCAAGGCAGCTGCCGCATCGGCGGCAATGTCGCCACCAATGCCGGCGGCTTCAACGTGCTGCGCTACGGCATGACGCGCGACCTGGTGCTCGGCCTCGAAGTGGTGCTGGCCGATGGCCGGGTCTGGAACGGGCTGAAGGTGCTGCGCAAGGACAATCGCGGCTATGATCTGAAGCAGATCTTCATCGGCTCGGAGGGCACGCTCGGCATCGTCACCGCGGCGGCGCTGAAGCTGTTCCCCAAGCCGACGCAGATCGAAACCGCGCTGGTTGGCCTGCGCTCCGTCGAGGACGCGATGGCACTCTATGCAAGGGCGCGGCGCGATTGCAGCGATTTGCTCACCGCCTTCGAACTGATCCTGCGCGGCGGCATCGAGATCACCATGCGCGAAGGCCAGGATTTTCCCGATCCGCTCAGCCAGCCCTATCCCGTCTATGTGCTGATCGAGGTGTCGTCGGGCGGGCTGATCGACCTCTCCAATATTCTGCTGGGGTTTCTCGGCAGCGTCGAGGACATCGTCGAGGACGGCGTCATCGCTTCGACCAGGGCTCAAGGTGAGCGGTTGTGGCTCTACCGCGAGATCATGGTCGAGCGGCAGGGCAGGGGCGGGCGCTACCTGCGCACCGATGTCTCGGTGCCGATCTCCAGGCTTGCCGACTTCGTCACCGATGCGCTGGCCGCCTTGGAGAAAGCCCGGCCCGACGCGCTGGCCGTCACCTACGGCCATGTCGGCGACGGCAACATCCACCTCAACGTCGTGCCGCCGGAAGGCATGGGCACCGAGGCGATGGAACATCTGTTCGAGCAGGCGGAAGCCGAGATCTTCACCGTCGTCGATCGCTATGGCGGCTCTATCAGCGCCGAGCACGGCATCGGCCGGGTCAAGCAGAAGGCGTTCCTCGAACGCATCGATCCGGTGACGCTCGACCTCGCCGCCGGCATCAAGGACGCATTCGACCCGCGCCACATCCTGAGCAACGGTCGCATTCTGGCGCCGGCCGCCGCCGTCGACTATAGGTGAGCGATGACGCTGAAGCTCGACAAGGTCAATCGCGGCCCACACCTCTCTACTCTGGTGGCCAGTTCCATCTCGCGCGAGATCGCGCAAGGCCGGCTGAAGCCGGGTGACCAGCTGCCGACCGAGGCGGCGCTGGCAACCACTTTCGGGGTCAGCCGCAACGTGGTGCGCGAGGCGATCGCGCGGCTGCGCTCGGAAGGCCGAATCTGGTCGCAGCAGGGGCGCGGCGCCTTCGTGGTCGAGAGCAACAACCCGACGGTGCTGACCATCGACCATGAGACGCTGCAGCGCGCCGACTCGTTTCGCAATCTGTTCGAACTGCGTGGCATCCTCGAAGTGCAGGCGGCGGCCCTTGCCGCCAAGCGGCGCAGCGACGCCGATCTCAAAGCCATGGGCGATGCGCTGTCCGGCATGCGCGCCGCCCCCTATGGCAGCGTCGCCTGGCTGCGCAGCGACCTCGAATTCCACCGCACCGTCGCCGAGGCGACGCGCAATTCCTACATGGGCCAATTCCTGGTCTTCGTGTCCGAGCGGGTGCGCGAAAGCATTCTGGCCGCCGGCAACCAGCAGAAATCCGACGACATGGCCCGCATCACGCTGGGCGAACACGAGCGCATCCTGAGAGCGATCCGTGCCGGCGACGCCGAAGGAGCGCAAGCGGCCATGCGCGACCATCTGGCGGGTGCCGCGCTGCGGGTGGGGTTGCATGAGGGCGAGGTGGCTGTGGAGGCAGCGCCGGCGCCGGACGTGGCATCGCCGGTGCGGCATTCGCGGTTGCGAAAGGCTGTGCGCGGGCAGGCTTAGGGATAGCCTTGCCTTATCCGCGCGCTGGGCCAATCGCCTATGGCAGCGCTGACCCCCACTCCGTCTCGGCTTCGCCGAGCCACCTTGCCGGGGCGAGCCACGCGTCTCGCCCGTCCTTCGGACCCCCCATTTCATGGGGGATGAGGAAATGCCAATCTCCGAGATCGCAGCCCTTCAAAAGCTTGGGTTTCCTCGCTCCCACGAATGTGGGGGTAGAGGTGGCTCGGCGAAGCCGAGACGGAGTGGGGAGCGCCTTATCAGATTTCGCACGGTCGTCGGCTCAACCAGCTCAGGGCCGGAGATAGGCCGCCACCCCACCGCGCTATTTCAGCGGCAGAAACAGCTCAAGCACCACCTCGCGCACCGGTCCGTTCGACGAAAAGTGCCGTTGGCAATAGATCGGAAAGTCGCGCGCCTCCTCGCCGCTGGCCGGAAGCCATTCGCGGTACAGGTAAAGCGCTGCCGGCTCGAGATTGTTGGTGTTGCCGGGATAGCGCAGCACCGCGCAGCGTCCGCCGGGGATCACGCCGGCCTTCATCTGCGCGTCCTCGATCGGCCCGCCTTCTACCGGCAGGTCGGTTCCGGCACAAATATCCATGCTGTAATCGGCCGGGTTCGCCGGCTCCCTTTCGGAACGGAAGATGTTGAAGGTCGGGCTTGTCTCGGGCGAGAGGCCGGCCGCCTTGCGCCAGGCGATGAAGCGCTGGATGGTGTCCTGGAGCGTCGCCCGGTCGCCGCGATGCTCCATGATCGCCACCGGCGTCGGGGGCACATCGCGGATCATCACGTCGGCGGGTTCGAAGATTATCTGCATGAGCGTGGTCCTTGCTTTTTCGAGCGGCCCGAAGGCCATGAGCCACGCCCCCCAGTCGGGAGACTTCCGGAACGACGAAGGCGATTGTCCGAACCGTTGCCGAAAGGCGCGGGCGAAGGCATCCGGTGCGTCGTAACCGGCATCCATCGCTATGTCGGTGACGCTTTGGGCGTCGCTCTCGGCAAGCCGGTACGAAGCGCGCTTCAGGCGGGCGAGCTGGACATAGCGATGCACGGACAAGCCGAAGGTTGACGTGAACTGCCGGTGGAAATGGTATTTCGAGAACGCCGCGACGCCGCTCAACGCTTCCAGGCCCAGATCGCCGTCCAGATGCTGGTCTATGTGGTCCAGCACCCGCTGCATCCGGGCTTGGTAGTTTTCAAGTGGCGTCATCAAACGTCTCGTCCTGCGTGGCGACACCAGATAGGCGGTTCCGGACATGTCGCGCTCGACCGATCTTGCGGTTTGACATGGGGAGGGGTGGCCAGTGGTGGCTTAAAGGCCAACTCTGGCGCCGAAGCAGCGGCGCAAAGTTGCGGAAGTTCCTGGCCTATGGAGGAGGAAACCGGATTAGAAGGCAGGCGCATCCTACCTGGCGTAGGCCTTGTCGCTCATGCCGCCTTACCCAGTGCTTCGCGAGCAATACGAGCTATCGCTGCGTCTTCGTCATCCTTGTAGACGGGTACGGTCGCAAGGCGGTTGCTTGCTCTGCGGCGAAGGTCGTTCGAGATCGCATGATCGTCTTCCAATAGAGCTACTACCGACAAGTCCTGCTTCACCTCATGCAGAGCAGCAAAGTGAAGGAAGATCGCGTCGTTCACTCGCGAAGGACTATTCCCGAAAAATATTGCGACGGGCGGGCGGCCGCTGACCTCCAAAACCATGTCAGGAGTCACCTCTGAAAGACGAGAACTGACCGCCTCATTTTCTCTGACTATGGCACGGTCTCCCACGATTGCCTTTATTCTTTCCGCCGCATCTTCCTTGAATGAGGAAGCGATCTTCTCTTGTGTGAGCAGGAGAAAATCGTTCATGCGGATCATGACGCCGACAAACTCCAGCGCCCTAGCCGGCAGTTCCCTCTCTGGAAATGCCACGGTCTTGATCGTTCCGTCTGTCTGATCGAAATGAGCGTCCACTGAGGACAGTAGGCTTTCCAGCCCGCGACGGCGGGTATCGGTCTCAAAATCGACGCCGGCCGCTTCTAACTGCTGAATCGTAGCGCCGTCGTCTTCAAGCCTGAAAGCGCCGCCCTCTGTTTTCGTTACATAAAATGACACGCGGTCGCCGTCATCGCGCCTGAATGCCGTAGATACAGCAAGGCCAGCAGGCACCTCAGTGACCGTTATATCATTGCAGAACGCTTGGCAGAGTTCGGTCTTCATACCATTCCTTCCGCCCTATCGATCTTGAAGATTGATATTGCGCAATTAAAGGCGGTCTGAGCAGAAAGAGGCTGCTTTAGATGCCTAAATTCTGTTCGGCGATGGAACGAACCCGCCTTTGGCAAGCGAACGCCGCCGAATCGATTGTGAGCGGAATTGATGCCGGCCAAATCGCTACAACGGGCATGGCAATGCCACCCTGGTTCGCTGGCGTGATACTCATAGTCACAAATGACAAGGGTTTCGCCGCCCTTCGTCACGCCTAGGGTAGCACGAAAAATCCGCTTCGATTCGTTGAACAGCAGAAGAACGCGACAATCTTGACCAGCCGCTTGAAAGAAAAGGATTCGCCACTGATAAAGCGGCCCATATTTATACGCCTTGGCCTTCGCGCGGCGTGACGGCCACTTGGAGCGTGGTATCTCACCTCGTTTCCAATCCCCCGTATCAACGGCGGATTTCTCCGCCGCGATGATCCCCCTCAGATTCATGCGATCCTCATAGCGCAAAATCGCTAAGGAATCACCTATACATCGTCAGTATACAACTAGGCGGTACTCATCAGCCGCCTCCGTCACCCAGTCGCCGGCTCTATCAACGACACCCCGTTCAACCCCGCAACAATATCCGATAGCGCCGGCACGAACTTCTCGCCATGACCCGTCGTGACGGCCATCGCAAACCCATTGCGCACCGCCGCGCTGATCGGGTTGGCGATGCCGGCGGCCTGGGCGAAGGAGGCGAGGTAGGTCATGTCCTTCAGCGCATTGGCGATGGCGAAGCGCTGGGCGTTTTCGTTGCGGTTGAGGACGAAATCGAAGAAGGCCTGGTAGAAGCCGCAATCCATGCGGCTGCCGGAGATGACACTGTTGAAGACCTGCGGCGTCAGGCCGGCCTTGGCGCCGAGGCTCAGCGCTTCCGAATAGATCGCGGAATAGCCCATCGAGATGAAATTGTTGAGCAGCTTCATGGTGTGGCCGCTGCCGGTCGGGCCGGTGTGGACGACACGCGCGGCGAAGGCCTCGAGCACCGGCCGGGCGCGGGCGACGATTTCGGCCGCACCGCCGACCATGACGTCGAGCTTGCCCTCGGTGGCTTCCTTGGGCGTGCGCGCCAGCGGCGCGTCGATCAGCGTCATGCCCTGCTCCGCGAGGTCGGCGGCAAGCGCTGTCGTCGATGACGGGTTGGAGGTCGAGCAGTCGATGATCAGCAACGGCTTAGCTGCCGCAGCAAGGCCATCCTGGCCTTTGACCAGCGCTTCGACCTCGTGCGAGCCGGTGACGCACAGGATGACGATGTCGCTCGCGGTGGCGAGCGCGCGCGGGCTTGGCGCTTCGGTGGCGCCGGCGGCGATCAGCCGGTCGGCGGCGGTGCGGCTGCGGTGGACATGCACCGTCAGCGGCCAGCCCTTGCGCAGCAGATTGTCGGCCATGCCGGCGCCCATGCTGCCCAGGCCGATGAAACCGATGCGTTCTTTCATGCAATCCTCCTATGGCCCGTGCCAACGGGCCGAACTTTCGTCACCTTGCGGCGGGCACCCGTCGATGCAATTCTTTGAATAAGATTCGGCCTTCGAACAAGAATCGAACCGGAGTGCCACCGATGGCGGACCCCATGACTTTCGACGCCATTCCGCAGGCGCCCAACCTGCGGACGGGTCTGGTCAACACGCTGATTGCGCAGATCGAATCCGGTGACCTTGCACCGGGGCAGCGGCTGCCGACCGAGCAGGAGATTGTTGCTGCCACAGGCGTCAGCCGCACCGTGGTGCGCGAGGCGCTGGCGGCGCTGCGTGCGCGCGGGCTGATTACCACGCGCCAGGGGCTCGGCGCCTTCGTCGCCAAGGATCCGCCGCCGAAGATTTTTTCCGTGCTGCCCGACGATCTCGAATCGATCGACGAGGTGCTGCGCGTGCTCGAACTGCGCATGGGCATCGAGGTGGAGGCGACCGGTCTCGCCGCCGAACGCCGCAGCGAGGCGGCGCTTCAACAGATGAGCGCTCGGCTCGACGCGCTGGAGGCGGCGGTGCGTGCCGGCGGCTCCGGCTCGGAAGAGGATTTCGGCTTCCACCGCGCCATTCTCGCCGCGACGCAGAACCCGAATTTCACCCGGCTGTTCGACACGTTCGGCAGCGCCATGGTCCCGCGCCATTGGACGCGGCTCGACCGGATGACGGAGGCCGAGCGGGAAAAATATCTCGACCGCATGCAGCGCGAGCACCGCGCCATTCTCGGGGCCATCGAAGCCAGGGACGTCAACGCCGCGCGCCGCGCCATGCGCAGCCATCTGACCAAAAGCTATGCCCGCTTCGAGGATCTGCGCGACAAGGCTGTTCACGATTAGGAGCCGACCACGGTTGACGGACTGCTCATCCGGCGACCCCGCCGAGATAAAGTTCGCGCATCGACGACATGTTCCTCCCGGCTCCAAATTGTTGCAATCTTGCCGGGTTGTCATACAACCCTGTAGTCTGGTAAATCCCAGGAAGAGGGATGTCAATCGCGTTGCCATGCGGTATGAGGCTCCCGAAATCAGAACCGTCATCAAAGCCGCAAGTCAGGAAGCAAAATGCAGTCACGGAAGTTTGGCCGTACCGGCAGATCAGTCAGCGAGATCGGCTTCGGCGCCTGGGCGATCGGCGCCGCCTGGGGCGAGGTCAATGACGACGATGCGGTCGCCGCCCTGCATACCGCGCTTGATGCCGGCGTCAGCTTCCTCGACACCGCCGACGTCTATGGCGACGGCCGTTCGGAAAAGCTGATCGCACGGGTGATGAAGGAACGCGGTGGCGCGCGCCCGTTCATCGCCACCAAGGCCGGACGGCGGCTGCCGAAGCAGACGGTCGAGGGCTACAGCGTCGAGAACCTCATCGGCTGGATCGACCGCAGCCTGAAATACCTCGAGACCGACACGCTCGACCTGGTGCAGCTGCATTGCCCGCCGACCGATCTCTATTACCACCCGGAAGTGTTCGAGCGTCTCGACAAGCTCACCGAGCAGGGCAAGATCCGCAATTACGGCGTCAGCGTCGAGCGTGTCGAAGAGGCGCTGAAGGCGATGCAATATCCCGGCGTCGTCAGCGTGCAGATCATCTTCAACGCCTTCCGCCAGCGCCCGGCCGAGCTGTTCTTCGCTGAGGCGAAAAAGAACGATGTCGCCGTGATCGCCCGCGTGCCGCTGGCCAGCGGCCTGCTGTCCGGCAAGTTCAGGACGGACACCAAGTTCGAGAGCACCGATCATCGCCTGTTCAACAGGAATGGCGAAGCCTTCGATGTCGGCGAGACGTTTTCGGGCGTGCCCTATGAGGTCGGCCTGGCGGCGGTCGAGAAGGTGCGGCCGCTGGTGTCAGGCGACACCACCATGGCGAAATTCGCTCTGCGCTGGATCCTGATGTTCGACGCTGTGACGGTCGTCATCCCCGGCGCCCGCAATCCGGCGCAGGCGGTTTCCAATGCGGAAGCGGCGGAGCTTGCGCCGTTGTCCTCCGAGTTGATGGCCAAGGTGAAGGCGGTCTATGATGAGAACATCAAGCCCTACGTGCATCAGCGCTGGTAACCCGGCGCCTGCCGGCCTCGACCGGCTAACTGACAAGAGGTCAGCCGGGCCAAATTGCGCTGGTCCGTCACAAGCCGTGCAGCGGATCCTGTGATCCACCGGGGTCATTTAATCGGCCGCGCCGCTTGTTATTGTGCAGTGCAGCAACGATATTCCTGCGTGTGCGTTGTGTGCACGAGTCTGCCCATTCCGGCGCGCAAGGATACCGATTTGCGAGACATATCCGATACGATCGCCCGGCTGAGCGCGATGCGCGGCCGGCCAGCCGGTGCAGGACAGAGCAAGGACGATCACCTGTCCGAGATGACAGGGTTCGGGTCCAATCCCGGCGCCTTGCGCGCGCGGTTTTATCTCCCTGAAAACCTGCCGAAGCAGGCAGCGCTGGTCGTGGTGCTGCATGGCTGTACCCAGAATGCAGCCGCTTACGATCATGGTTCCGGCTGGACCGAACTTGCTGCCGAGCAGGGTTTTGCCGTGCTTCTCCCCGAGCAGCAGCGCGCCAACAACGCCAATCTTTGCTTCAACTGGTTCGTGCCGGGCGATGTAAGCCGCGACAGCGGCGAGGCACTGTCCATCCGCCAGATGATCGAGGCGGCGGTGGTCACCCACGGTCTCGACCGCAAGCGGATATTCGTCACCGGTCTTTCCGCCGGCGGCGCCATGGCGGCGGTGATGCTGGCGACCTACCCGGACGTGTTTGCCGGTGGCGCGATCATTGCCGGGCTTGCCTATGGCAGCGCCTCGACCATCCCCGAAGCCTTCGACCGCATGCGTGGCCATGGCGGACCGTCCAGAAGCGACCTGCAGCGTCTGTTGCGGGAAGCTTCGCCGCACAAGGGGCCGTGGCCGAGGATTTCGGTCTGGCAGGGCTCGGCCGATACGACCGTGGTGCCTTCCAATGCCGACGCGGTGCTGGCGCAATGGCAGGGCGTGCACGGCCTCGCTCAAGCGCCGACACGCACGGAAAAGGTCGACGGTCAGAGCCGAAAAGTCTGGTGCGATGGCAAAGGCCGCGACGTGGTCGAGGCATACAGCATTGCCGGCATGGGCCATGGCACGCCATTGCAGGCGAGCGGCGACAATGCTCTCGGCAAAGCAGGGCCGTTCATGCTGGATGTCGGGATTTCCTCGACGCGCCACATCGCCCGTTTCTGGGGGCTGACGAAGCCAGACGTACGACGCGCGGCGAAAGCCGAGGCCGCTTCAGGCACTGCATTGCAGCCTTTCTCGCCGAAGGAAAAACCGCGAGCCGTCCGTGTCGATCCGCCCCCGGAGCCTGTCAATCCGCCAGGCGGTCCGGCGGGCGGGATTACCAAGGTCATCGAGGACGCGCTCAGGGCAGCGGGATTGATGCGCTGAGGCGGAGGCTCGCCCCCGCACACGCCCAAAAGACAAGGGCAAGCACCAGCATCATTATCGCAGCAGGCCTTCGTCCTCGAACGCATCCCAGCCCTTCAATCCGGGCGGCGGGCCGTCCGTGTTCCGGGCCTTCCTCGCAGTGCGTGCCTGCCCGGTGCCTTTTACCGCGCGCGTCAACGCGGCCTTGCCCGCGCCGCGCCGCCTGTTCTCGGCGACCGCCTGGACATCCTGCTCTCTCCAGACTGTTGCCAAATCGCGGTCCAGGACGTCCTCGATGTGGCGCGGGTCGAAAACGTGGAAGGTGACAGACTTTGATCGCCCACGCATCTTGACGGTGCGTGTGCCGGTGCTTTGCAGCCGACCGTCCTTGAGCCATTTGTGGCGCTCGCGCGAAGAGATCGTAAGGATATCCTCGACCTCGCGTGGAAGCACAGGCAGCGCTTCCACTCCCTCCAGTGTTTTGGAGATATTGGCAGAGGCGGCCTTGAACGCTTCCGCTTCGGATTTCGACATTCGCAATGCGATGCGGCCCGTCTCGGCCTTGACGTGCTTCCTGACTGCCCATGGCAGGCGGGCTCTGACTTCACGTTCGATGCCCTTGGAGCGCACGGCGGACCCGAGTGTCGCTGACGGCGACAACGGCCATTCGGCAATCAGTTGCGGGGACGGGCTCATGCTTTCCTGGGGCTGGTTTCGCTGGTTCGATGCTACCACGGCAAGAGCCGGTCAAGCCAAGGCAACAGCGAAAAGGGGCAGGTCCGGTGAGAACCCGCCCCCTTACGGCCGAATCTGAAGTCGCTTGCAGCGCGCCGACAGCACCCTCGGCCCCGCGCGCGGGCCCGCCCCGCGCCGGCCGGCTAGGAGGAGCACGCTCGGGAGAGGAAGAATCACGCGGCGCCACCGGAAGGGGCTGGGCGGGGGGGGGGG